>JBBRFZ010000001.1:0-45920 GCA_038241165.1 Burkholderiales bacterium
CAAATCTGCGCTTTAACCAGTAGCCAGCCAAGTGCGCCGTATAGGCCCCGCCTGTTGAATAGACAAGCACGGGTTTTTGCTTCCGTATGATGCGTGCGCTGGTGAAATAAGCCGTGATCGCCCACGACCAATGTGTTTCAATTCGGATGAAAAGCTTTTCAATCAGGATGAAAGGCAACAGCACCAAGGAAATCAGAGTCATTACAAGCCTGTAAACAAAACGTGAGGAGATGCGCTGCTTCAGATAGTGGCGCAAATCGAAGCGTAAAGCTACCGGCCCTGCTGGCAGTACCTGATGATGCTCGATCACCCGGTCCTTTTTTCCGGTGATTGCGCTGATAACAATCGGTTCAATGCCCAGATTGAGCAAGTGCGGAATCTTGTCCGTGATGGTCTGGCTTGCTGCCCGCCCATCCATATTGAAACCGTGAGATAGGATCAGCCAGACTTGTTTGTCTTCGTCGCTCATATGTAGAAATTACTCAGTGGTCAGAAATTACATCTACAAATACTATTATCACATGTGCAATCGAAGAATTCTGTAGGAGCGGGCCATGCCCGCGATAGCGACCTAGGTCGCGGGCATGGCCCGCTCCTACACGAGGGCCATTTTCGATGGCGCACAACATGAACAGAAGCTTCTGATGTAGCCATATTTACTGACTTATGTGTAAATCAAACCGCGAATGGAGGTTATTTTAATGGGCATTGGCAAATTGAATGCGGTGTAACTGCGCATACACGCCGTTCTTTGCCAATAATTCAGTATGCGTACCAGTCTCGACGATCTCGCCCTTCTGCAGTACGACGATGCGGTCGGCCTTTTCGATGGTGGACAGCCGATGCGCGATGACCAGCGAAGTGCGGCCCTGCATCAGAGTCTCCAGCGCGGCCTGAACCTGGCGTTCCGATTCGCTGTCCAGCGCAGAAGTGGCTTCGTCGAGAATCAGGATAGGCGCGTTTTTGAGTATCGCGCGCGCGATCGCGATGCGCTGGCGCTGGCCGCCGGAAAGCTTCACGCCGCGTTCGCCGACCAGCGTGTTAAATCCTTCCGGCATTTCGCGTATGAATTCCATTGCATGTGCGGCTTGTGCGGCGGCGATGATTTCCGCCTCCGGCACTTCGCGCATCTGGCCGTAGGTGATATTGGCGGCGAGCGTGTCGTTGAACAGCACCACTTCCTGACTGACCAGCGCTATGTTGGCGCGCAGGCTGGTCAGTGTGAGATCGGCAAGATCATGGCCGTCCAGCGCGATGCGCCCGCTATTGGGCAGGTAAAAGCGCGGAACCAGATTTGCCAGGGTGGTCTTGCCGCTGCCTGATGCACCCACCAGCGCGACGGCTTGCCCCGCGGGGATTTCCAGGCAGATGTCGCGCAATGCCAGCCGGTCATCCTGCTGATAGGACAGGTTCACATGCTCGAATTCGATCCGGCCGTTGGCGCGTCCTATGGATATTTTTCCGGCGTCGGTTTCGCCGGGCGTATCAAGCAAGCCAAATATGCTTTCCGATGCCGCCAGCCCGCGCTGCAGGAATTCACTGACGCCGGTCAGGCGTTTGATCGGGGCAGTCAGCATCAGCATGGCGGCGATAAACGAAAGGAAGCCGCCGACGGTGGTTTCATCGCTGCGTGACTGCACCGTGGCAAGATAGACGATGACAGCCAGCGCCATAGCGGCAATCATCTGCACCAGTGGAACATTGGCTGCAGCCGCCATGGTTTGTTTCATGATGTAGCGACGTACCCAGTTGGTCTTGTCGCTAAACCGGTCATTTTCGTATTGCTGTCCGCCAAACAACTTGACCACCTTGTGCGCGGCAACGCTTTCCTCTATCACCTGTGTGATATCGCCCATCGCGTGTTGCGAACTGCGACTGGCATCGCGCAGGCGGGCGTTGATGATTTTCAGGATGAACGCAATAACAGGCAGCATCACCAGACTGAGCAGTGTAAGCTTCCAGTTGAGATAGAACAACCAGCCGAGCAGTCCGATAATGATGATGGTATCCCGGACCGAAACGGTTACGATGCTGGTGGCCGCCGCAGTCACCTGGGTGACATCGTAGATCAATTTGGAGATCAGGTTGCCGGTGGCGTGATCGTCATAAAACTGAGTGGGAAGCGTGAGCAATTTTTGAAACATTTTCTCGCGCAGGTCCATCACCACCTTGTTGCCGACCCAGCCGATGGCATAGGTACCGATGAATGAAGAGACACCCCGTACGAAAAAGATCAGCAAAATGATCAGGGGTGCAAGTTTGATCACAGTGTTATCTTTGTGTACGAAAGTGCCGTCCAACATGGGTTTCAGCAAAGCCGGCAGCAACGGCTCTGTTGCTGCTGTCACTGCCATCGCGAGGATGGATATTGCAAAGGTGCGCCAATAGGGTTTGACGTAGCCGAGAAGGCGCAAATAGAGCTGGGTGCTGGTAAGATTCATGGCGCGCACTTTAGCAGAAAACACCCCATCCAGCTTCTTCAGGCAGGCAACGGGGTGTTGCGGCGCAGGAATACCAAGGGTCAAAACACGAACGGTATTCATCGAAAGAACACAAATATCTGATACGCTGTTTTTCAGATTAACAAGGCTGGATGACGCAATGGCGATTTATGCAGTGGGCGACATTCAAGGCTGCCATGCCGAATTGGTGCAACTGCTCGATCGAATCAATTTCGATCCGGCTGAGGACCGACTCTGGCTGGTCGGTGATCTGGTTAACCGTGGGCCGGGTTCGCTGGAAGTGCTGCGCCTTGTCAAATCGTTGGGCGACAGCGCGATCACCGTGCTTGGCAATCACGACCTGCATCTGCTTGCCGTTGCCGAAGGCGCGGCGGAACTGCATCGTACCGACACGCTGGACGAGATACTCAATGCGCCGGATCGCGATGAGTTGTTGCACTGGCTGCGCAACCAGCGCCTGCTGTATGAGCAAGACGGTTTCGTGCTGGTCCACGCCGGTTTGCTACCGCAATGGAGCGTGATGGAAGCAGAGAGCCTGGCGCGCGAAGTCGAAGTGGCGTTGCGAGGCGGCGACTATGTGACCTTCCTCGATCGTATGTACGGCAACGCCCCGCAAGAGTGGGACGACAGCCTCACCGGCTACAAGCGCCTGCGTGTGATTGTCAATGCATTTACCAGGTTGCGTATCTGCACCAAACAGGGCGGGATGGAATTCAGATTCAAGGGCGAAGTGGAGAATATTCCCGCAGGCTACATGCCGTGGTTCGACGTGCCCAAGCGTGCCAGCCGCGATGCAACCGTGATCTTCGGCCACTGGTCTGCGCTGGGTCTGAAGCTCGAACCGCGCGTCATCGCACTGGACACCGGCTGCCTGTGGGGCGGCCTGATGACAGCGATCCGGCTGGAGGACAGGAAGCTGTTTCAGGTGAGTTGCAATACCCCGGTGGCGAAACATTGGTGATCGACCAGAATATAGTTTGATTGCTTGGCGCGAAATGCGTGATGTTCACCTATTTCTTGTGCTATCGCCGCGTATTTTCAATGAGAAAACCGTTCGTGTCCTGCGTATGTGGGCGCACTATGAATAAACGGGCCAATCCATCCATCAACACGGGTGCCGTTTGATGAAGCTGCGGCGGTAGTTTGTCATTGAATTGGTTCCGATGAGTGATGGGTAGCTTTGCATAGCCATCTGACTAAGCTGTCCAAAAACAACAGCCAAGTCATTGGTTATCGCTGCGCTCAACCCATCCTACACGCCAATAACCTAAGCATCATCTGCTCTGCCTGCCGCGCATAGCCCGAGTAGGATGGGTTGAGCGCAGCGATAACCATCAATCGCATGCTTCTCGCTCGCCGTAATTCATTCCCACTATCGCACTCCCGCCCCAATCTGCGGGCAAAATTCCCGCCTGCACATAGCGGTGAAATGACGAATGCGGCCACTCGGGAACTTGTTTTGCCCACCCGTGTTTGACGGGATTGATGTGGATGTAATCGACATGCCGGGCAAAATCTTCTTCGTCACGGATCAGGTGCTCCCAATATCGCCGCTGCCATATCCCGCGTTCGCCTTTATCTTTGCGGCTTTCAGAACGGTGTTCTCCATGCGGAAGGCTGCGTGAAAACGCAGTTTTTATCAGCCTCCAGCGCAGGGCGAAATCGCTATCGTCGGCAGGTAATGTCCAGATGGTATGCAGGCGATCCGGTAATACGACGATGGCATCCATCGTAAAGGGATGGCGGGTTCGGGTGTATTCGAAGGTGCTGCGCAAGAGCGCGATGTGTTCGACCAAAAGTGAAGATGCACGGTCGGCGAGATTGACCGTGAAGAAGTAGCTGGCTCCGGGAATGTTGCTGCGACGGTAGTTTGTCATTTGGTTAGTGTTGATGGGTAGCTTTGCATAGCCATCTGACTAAGCTGTCCAAAAACGACAGCCAAGTCATTGGTTATCGCTGTGCTCAACCCATCCTACATGCGGCCAACAATTTTTGCATCATCTGCTCAGCCTGTCGCACATAACTTCCGCCGAACAGGTTGGCATGGTTGAGGATATGGTACAGGTTGTATAACTCGCGGCGTGTCGCGTAGCCCGGATCCAGCGGATAGGCTTTGCGATAGGCAGCGTAGAAATCCGTAGGGTATCCACCGAACAATTCCGTCATCGCGAGGTCGCATTCGCGGTCGCCGTAATAGACCGCCGGATCGAAGATCGTCGGTGTGCCGTCGGCAAGAAATCCATGGTTGCCGCCCCACAGGTCGCCGTGTAGCAAAGCAGGCTGCGGTATATAGCCGATAAAGAAGGCGGGTAGCGCCCCCATCAGCTTTTCACCGAGGTACTGCAATTTCCCACCGTAGCCATTCTCCACCGCGAGGCGCAGCTGAAAGCCCAGTCGATGTTCGCGCCAGAACGTCACCCAATCAGCGGTCCATGCATTCGGTTGCGGTGTGGTGCCGATGAAGTTGTCTTGTGCGAAGCCGAAGCAGGATGATGCATCTCCCCTCCCTCCTTCTTGCAGGGGGAGGGAGGGGGTCGAGGTGTTGCGATGCAATACGGCAAGTTGTTCCCCGAGCTGCGTAGCATCGCCGCGCAAACCCAGTTCCAGGTATTCCAGCACCAGATAGCTTTGCCTGCCCGCGATGCCGTGTGCAATCGGTCGCGGCACGCGTAACGTGTTCGTCGCGGCGATCGCTTCCAGGCCGGCGGCTTCGGCGACAAACATGTCCAGATGCCTGGCTTCGTTCAGTTTGACAAAATAGCGTGTACCGTCCGTTCCTTCCAGCCGGTAAGCCTCGTTGATACTGCCACCGCCGACAGGTGCCGCGCCGCGCACCTGGAACGGGCGTTGCGTCGCATCATGAATTGCCGATGCGACGATGCCCCAGTCAGTCATGAATCAAAGTGTTATGGCACTGCCGAAGTGCTGTTCATACAGCCCCGCCAGTTCGGCGCGCGTGTAGCGGTGGTTCTGACCGCCGCGATTGGCGATCTTGATTGAGCCCATCAGCGAGGCGAGGCGTCCGGTGGTCTCCCAATCCCAGCCCTGCTGAATGCCGTACAGCAAGCCGGCGCGATAGGCATCGCCGCAGCCGGTCGGGTCGACAATGGCTTGAGGTTTGGGAGTGGGAATCGCGATCTGCTTTCCATCGGCATAGATCAACGAGCCGTCTGCGCCCAGCGTGACGATCAGCGCTTTCACGCGCTGCGCGATCTCGTTCAGCGTCTTGCCGGTTTTGTCCTGCAACATCTTGGCTTCGTAATCGTTTACGGTGACATAAGTGGACTGTTCGACGAATATCAGCAGTTCGCTGCCCGAGAACATTGGCATGCCCTGACCCGGATCGAATATGAAAGGGATGTTCAGATCGGCGAATTCCAGCGCGTGCTGGATCATGCCCTCGCGTCCATCCGGTGAAACGATACCCAGCGTGACCTCCTTTGCTGCTGAAACGCTGTTCAGGTGCGACTGATTCATCGCGCCGGGATGGAACGCGGTGATCTGGTTGTCGTCCAGGTCGGTGGTGATGAAGGCTTGCCCGGTGAAGTGTTCTGCCACATGCCGGATATGGGTTTGTGCCAGGCCGAGATTGTCCAGACGCGAGGCGTAAGGCGCAAAATCGTCGCCCACCGTCGCCATGATCAGCGGATTCCCGCCCAGCATCTGAAGGTTGTACGCGATGTTGCCCGCGCAGCCGCCGTATTCGCGACGCATTTCCGGCACCAGGAAGGCGACGTTGAGGATATGAATTTGTTCGGGAAGGATATGGTTTTTAAATTTATCCTTGAACACCATGATGGTGTCGTAAGCCATGGAACCGCAAATCAGAGTGTGCATCGTCAAGTCCGGGCAATGTTGAATGAATCGAATTGTAGCATTGCGCCGGACCAGTCCAGACCAGTCCAGACCAGAAACCGGAAGCCGGCAGCCGGAACCTGAATTGTCGCAGCGTGTCGGTTGCCTAGTCGTTTGAAATCCCCGATAATTTGTCCGTTGCTGGCAACGTACGCCAGAAATATCACGACAGACATATCACGACAGGGACAACATCCTTTCCACAGAATGACCCCATTTAGGGTTCACCCAACTTATAGTTACGATCACCGGCGATATATCCAGATGAATATACAGTTTCAGCGCGCGGTTGACCGATATGCAGGCGTGCCGATCTGCGCTTTGCTTTCACTGGTGAACCGTGTCGTGTCTAATGAACCCGATGGCGCTCCCCACAAAAACATACTGGTCATTCTGTTGTCCGAAATGGGCAGCCTGGTGCTGGCGCATCCGATGTTCATGCGCCTGAAGGAGCAATACCCGGAAGCGCAAATCCACGTGCTGATGTTTGCCAAGAACCGCGAAGTGCTCGATCTGCTCGGCGTGATTCCGCGCGAGAACGTGATGACCCTGGATGACGGTTCGCTGAAAGGCCTGGTCGGCGACAGCCTCAGTGCGATCCGCCGGATGCACAAACTCAAAATAGATGCGGTGATCGACTGCGAATTGTTCGCGCGCGTCAGCAGCATTTTTTCTTACCTTTCGGGAGCCTCGACTCGGGTGGGTTTTCATCCACATACCCAGGAAGGTTTGTATCGGGGTTCATTCATTAACCGCCCGGTGTTGTACAACCCCTACCGGCACTTGACCCAGCAATTCCTGACACTGGCCTCGGCGCTGGAATCGACGACCGATCCGGTCGCCAAGCTGTTTCCTGCACCCTATACCGGCAAGACGCCGGTGCTGGAGTTTTCCCGCGAGGAACTGGCAGAAACATACCGGGAGTTGCACAACTTTTTCCCCGCGATCAAGGACAAGAAACTGGTATTGATCTATCCGAGTGGCGGGATCCTGCCGATACGCGCCTGGCCGCTCAAAAGCTATTTTCATCTGAGCCAGACCCTGCTGAACGAGGGTTATGCGGTGGGGGTGATCGGCATGAAGGGCGACCGGGAGATTTCCCAATCCGTTGTGGATCACTGCAACAGCCCGATCTGTGTCAATCTGGCCGGATATACCCGTTCGGTGCGACATCTGCTGGCGGTATTCCATCGTGCCGATCTGCTCGTCACCAACGATGGCGGTCCGGGACAATTCGCCGCGCTTACGCCGCAGCTTCCAGCGATCATATTTTTCGGACCGGAAACGCCGGTGCTGTATAAATCGCTGGGCGACAACGCCTACTGCTTCCACCGCCAGTTGCCCTGCTCGCCCTGCCTCACCGCATACAATCACCGCACCTCGCCCTGCGATGGCGATAACCAATGCCTGAAACAGATCACGGTCGAACAGGTGCTGGCAAAAGCCCGTGAGATGCTTGCCATGAGAAAAGATATGCCGCCAACAGATGCCGCTGCACAGGATAGGCAATCGGCATGAAGCGGATTACGCAGCACCCGCTGACTCTCTGGGTATTCAAAAAGCGCTTCATGAAATTCGGCGCCGTGGGCGCGTCCGGCGTGTTGGTCAATCTGGGTGTGCTGTACCTCTGCCAGGAATATTTGTTCAGCGCGATTCAATCCGAGAACGTGAGGTTGGATCTGTCACTGGTCGTGGCGATCTTTTTTGCAACCGTGAACAATTTTTTCTGGAATCGTTCCTGGACATGGAGCGATCGCTTTCATCGACCCGACAAACATCTGGTGTTGCACTTCGGTCAATACGCGCTGGCTTGCTGGGTCGGTATCGTGGTACAGGTCGTACTCACCAAGCTGTTCGTGATCTACTTCTACTACATCATTGCCAACGCTGTGGCCATCGCGCTGGCCAGCGTGTTCAATTTCCTGGTGAATAATTTCTGGACCTTTCGCAACCACAAGCCGGTAGATGAAATTGCGCTACCCATCATCCCGGAACCTGACGACGCAATTCCAGAGCCGGACAGCGAACAGGAAAACCGCGGCTAATGAAGCTGACCGAATCCGGTTTGCGCACAGCCTGGTATCTGTTGGCCTGCCTGCTGGCGGTGTTCATTTATTTCTACGGTCTCGACAGCCAGCACATCCCGAAGAACGGTGATGAGTATCCCTATGAACACATCACCCGGCTGACCGCCGCCAGCGGCAAACTGCTGCCGCTGCAGTCGCAACTGGACCACATGCGCAACACCAAGCCACCGCTGCTGTTCTGGCAGGGCATCGCTTCCACCGATCATGGCAGGAACTGGACGCTGTGGAATCTGCGTTACCCCAGTGTCCTCTATACATTGTTGACCGCTGCGATGCTGTTCATGCTCGGACGAAAGCTGACGGGCAGAGCCGGGACCGGCTTTATAGCCGCACTGACATTCCTGGCCTTTTTTACCACCTATCGTTTCGGCCGCCCGTTCCTGACCAATCCCCCCGAGGTGTTCTGGATATTCCTGCCATTCTTCGTGCTGCTGTATTGGCGACAGGCATTCGAGTCGCGCTGGCTGGTCCCGCTGTTGCTCGGCACCGGCATCGGCATCGGCTTCCTGTACAAATCGTTCGCGCTGGGCTTGCCCGTGACGTTCGGCCTTTCCGGTTGGTATTTGCACCAGCGCAACTTCAACATCAAGGAATTTCTGCGCAAGGATGCGCTGAAAGTGGCCATTGCGGTGTCGGTCGCGGTCGGGTTGTTCGCAATGTGGTTCGTGCTCGACCCGGATCCTCAGGCAGTGTGGAAGGAATTCGTGGTGGGCGAGAACGTCGGCAAGTTCGATTCTCATGGGAGCCTGTCGTTTGGATTTGGCTATCTGTCGAAACTGCTGTGGGGCGGTTCCAGTATCTGGACCTATGCGCTGGCCTTCCTGACCAATCCCGGGCTGCTCACTTTCCCGGTGATCGCCATGTTTGTGCTTGCCTATCAACGGCGCGGCCGGTTGAGCAGCGAGGAGAAATTGCTGTGGATATGGATTGCCGCAATGTTCCTGAGCTTTGCGCTGCCCAGCCAGCGTTCGGGCCGCTACCTGCTGGCTGCGATGCCTGCCGTGGCGTTGTTGTGTGCGCTGAACTGGCAGCAGATCGGCCGCAAGGCGTTCATCGTCAGCCTGGTATTGGCAGCCGCGCTGATTGCAGGAATCGCTTATCTGGCCGTGCATCTGCAGGCCGCCATGCCGGATGCGCAGTTGTATATGCTGCCGTTCTGGCTGCTGATCTGTGGTGCGGAACTATTGGCGCTGTTGGCCATAGGGCTGCCCGCCCTCACCCGCCCTTTGGTCAATGTCGTCGCATTGCTGGTGTTGCTGTGTTTTGCCGTTTTCCTGCGCCCGTTTGACGGTGCATTGGGCAATTACAGTGCCGAAGTGCAGCGCCAAGCCAGCGGCAAGGTGGTCGGCGTACCGTGCAATTTCAGAGCCATGGATGAAGGCTATCGCTTCATGCTACCCGGTGCCGAGATTCGTGGCTACAGCGAATATCAGCATCTCACCGCGAGCGAGCTGGCGACGCGTTATCCGATGTTCACGATACAGCTGGCGCTGGATGACAGCATGCTGAACGGCGGCTGCAGCGGATGCCGGATCATCGGCCAGCGTCTTGATATCCGAGGGCGCCAGAGTTCGGCCGAGTTGAAGGAAATATTCCTGCATGGCAAGGTGTTCGAATATCTGTTCGTCAGGGAAGAGTTGATGGAATCGCCCCCGGGTGAAAAAACCTTGCCGCAGCAATTGCCCGCGCAGGTATGCCGCTGATGATGTCTTCCGGTTATAAAAAAAATACGCGGCCCCTGCTTCTGGCACTGGTAGTAGTCGCGTTCGCTGCCGCTTTCTACAAAGTCGCGCATCATCCGGGCGCGGCCACTTTTCAGATACCCGCCACCCTGAAAAAAAATGGTACGCCGCAAACCGGCAGCCGTACGCCGGAATTCCTCACCGATTTTGTCTCCACACAACAGAATATCTCCACCCATGCAGCGTCACTGGTCGAGTTGAGTGACGGCCGCCTCCGCGCCTTCTGGTTCGCCGGCAGCCGCGAGGGTGCGCCGGATGTGGTGATACGTACGGCGGTATTCGACCCGTCGAAACACACGTGGAGTCCGGAACGCAGTATCGTCAATCGGGTAGACACAGAGCACGCGTTGCTGCGCTATGTAAAAAAGATCGGCAACCCGGTGGCACAGCTCGGGGCGGATGGCAAGCTGTGGCTGTACTACGTGACCGTTTCGCTGGGCGGCTGGGCCGGCAGTTCGATTACCGCAATCACGTCGGCCGACGGCGGGGCAACCTGGAGTCAGCCGCGACGCCTGATCACCTCCCCTTTTATCAACATCAGCACACTGATAAAAGGGACGCCGTTCCTGTATAGCGACGGCACGATGGGACTGCCGGTCTACCACGAGTTTATCGGCAAATTCGGCGAACTGCTGCGCATAGATGACAAGGGCGGGATCATAGCCAAGCGGCGGTTGAGTGACGGGAAATCCACGCTCCAGCCGGTCATGTTGATAACGAGTCCACTTCATGCATTGGTGCTGATGCGTCGTTCCGGCAACAGCCCCAAGCGCGTGATCTCGACGTCAACCAATGATGCGGGGCAACATTGGTCCATGCCGATACCCACCACGTTGGACAATCCGGACGCCGCGATTTCGGGCGTGGTATTGCCGGACGGGCGGATGCTGGTGGTACTGAACAACATCGATGACCTTCGCGACGAGTTGTCGCTGGTAGTTTCCGCGGATGGCGGTGCGAGTTGGAAAACGGTCTATCAGCTGGAAGACCAGCGTGGTCGACCCTCCGACCCTGTCGATTTCGAGCAAATTTCTGCCGGGCTGGCCAAGGCCAGCGATGCAGGCATCGCCGACGCAAGCAGCTATGCGAAGTCCGCGCAGCGCAACAAATGCATAGCACAGCATTGCGACTACGAGTTTTCCTACCCTTACCTGATCCAGACGCGCAACGGCGATTTCGATCTCGTCTATACCTGGAACCGGAGTTTCATCAAACACGTCCGGTTCAACCGCGCCTGGCTGGATCAACGCATGGAAAAATCGAACGATGCCGAGCATCACTGACCTGACGGGACTGGCGGGTGTGGCCTACGCGACAGCGGCTGCGGCGTATTTTTTGCTGCTTGGGCTGTTGCCGGGAATCGGGAAACTGACCAGGTGGCGCGTGGCATCACTGCAGGGCACGGTGTTTGTGCTGATGTTGATCCCGCTCGGTGCCATGCCCTTCGCCGCGTATCTGCGCGGCATGTCCGGCGACTTGAGCGTCACCACGCTGGTGCTGTTGTGCTGCGCGATGCTTCGTCCGTGGTGCGGTGCGGTTCAGGTCAGGCATCGGCTTGCGTTGTTAAGCCTGATCGCGATCGCCTCAATTGCGTTTTATCCGATGGCTTTGGGTGTTGGTGCATATGATCCCTATCAGCTGGGCTACGGCAATTGGCTGTTCGTGGCTGTGCTGCTGTTGCTTGCTCTGGCAACGTGGTTCCGGGGATATACGATGATTACGCTGTGTATTGCGTTGGCCACGCTGGCCTGGGCAGTTGGCTGGTATGAATCCGATAATCTCTGGGATTATTTGATCGACCCGTTCGCTGCTATCTACGCGCTGTGTGCCATTGCGATCCATGCAATAAAGCGTGTGATGAACCGACAGCAGGGCGCGACGAACAAATAATTCCGTTTCAAGGACTGCCAAGCATGGCGCGTGCAGGGATGCACGGCGATGCCGCTCCTGCAAGATCAAGTGCTACTATTTCCCCTGATCGTGCGGTACGGTGACCGTGGCGCTGGCCGTGGCCTTGTTGCCCGAGGCATCGGTGGCAGAATAAGTGAAGGTATAGATGCGCCCAGCCATATTATTTCCATCGCGCTTGGCGGCCAATGAAAAACTCCGGTCGTCGCCGCCGAGTTGTGCATCCTGAATGTCGTTGGCAGCCAGCGTTTCATTGGCGGTGATGGATTCAAGTTTGATATCTGGCATGGGGTCGTAATCATCCTTTACCGCTATGGTCACAGTGACAGGCATCAGTTTGTTATTGGGCGGCCAGAGCGTGGCAGGACTTAGTATTATCGAGAGAGTGGGCGGCGTGGTGTCGAGCTTTTCCATCACGCCGTTGTAATACCAGGGATCATTTCCGTCGCCAAAACCAGCCGAAAAGTGGCCGGTTAGATATGCCTCATCATAGGTTGGCACAGTGATACTGAAGCTTAAAGTTTGACCCGGTTGAAGAGGGAGCTGCGGAGATGGTGGACGACGCCATTCAAAGAAAAGTCCACCGTCCTGAATTTGAATCACCGTCCCGGTCCAGCCGGTAGGCGCTGAAATTGAAGCAGGGTTAACTTTTGTATTGATAATCATATCGGTGCCCACCGGAAAGACGTTGAGTTCTCCACTATCTCGGGTTGTATCGGTCGATTCACCTTGATCGGTGTCCTCAGCTATAGTAATAGTCATTACATCTCGGTTACCGTTGTTAGTCATTTGCTGCTGGTAGACGATGTTGCCGCCGATATGCTGACCGTAGGATTTAACCACTACCGGTGGCTGTTGCGCCAGTACGGCATGATTAATATTTGCAAGCAGAAATACGGCCAGTGGTAAAAGGTAGCGAGATGATTTATTAAATTTATGTATCATGGCGTCGATCCTCGTATTAGGGTGCATAAAAATGCACAAAATCCTTATTCGTTTTAAATGTTCCGCCCCAGATCAAATTGCAGTTGGTGGGCGCATCCAGAAACTGCGAAATGGTTTCGGGTGGGCTTCGCAAATTCAGTGCAGCTTGCAGTGGCGCGACGGTGTAATAGTCACTGGCATCAAAAGCTTTGCCTTGAGTATGTTGCGCATCATTTGGGCTAGGTGAGGCCGGCATGCTTTTGATACAATGGCTGCGTTGCCCCTCAGCAGATGCAGTTTCACAACTATCACTTGAATATGGGCCTGCGTTATTGCAACCCTTTTCTGCGGCAATCTCAGATCTTCGGGCGGCGCAAGCATTTTTCTGGACCGGGTCATCGTCCAAAGCTACCAACGCTTTCATCTTGTCCCATATTTCCCTGAGATGTGCCTGATAAGCAATATCGCGAATATCCGAGGTAATCTTCAGGGGGATAGGATTTCCACTGACAATATCATTAGTGTGGGAAAGTTTATCGCTAAAACAGGCAATCCCATCTTTCAGTTCGGGCGTTAATGAGCCACACGCAGCATCCTTTTGTGCCTGGGTCGAGTGTATGTTTTCCAATACTTGTGCACAGACATCGTCTGCAGGCAGCGGTTTTAATTCAGACACCTTGCAATCGACAACAGGGACACAACTTTGTCCTGACGAGTCGGGCATGAAATTGTCGTTGCAAGTACATGTGGTGCCGTTTGGTTGTGAATTGGCCGGACACGCCAAGTTCGTGGAAATATTAAAATCATCTACCTTCGGCCCATCGCAAATTTTGTAGTTAATGGGACAACAAGTCCATCCGGCGGCGTTAATTCCGCCCCGATAGTAGGTGATATGGAAAACGTCAACGTATGAGCTTGATGGGCCGAATCGGTAAGGACTGCGGTGGGACAGGAAAGCGGCTCGGGCGGCAAGTTATTGGGGTTGCTGTTCAAACCGCTTAAATCATCGGCAAGCCATTTGTCATGCATGGCCAACATGCAGTCTTGCACTTCCTTGAGCGAAGACAAGCCGGAGCAGTTATAGCCGCTGCTGTTCCAGCCCCCGTAATAAATCGTTGCAAGGTTCACCGTGCCGGACGGACTGTCCCATACGTTCGAGGTAGCTGTCAATAACCATAAAACAGGGCGTTTGTCCATTATCCACTGCTTCGTTTGTGGTGGATTTTGAGATTTAACAGAAATGCAGTTTCCAACAGTGCGTATTCTCTAACCATATGGGTTCCGCTATGATGGTTTTATAGGAGGTGCATCCCTCTCAAATCCTGAGGTTGAATCGAGCCATGTTTTCCATACCAAAAATATTTGAAGGGAAACCGGACCATCCCCTGTTCAATGTGAAGGAGGCCGGGAGGTTGCTGGCTGAATTGCCGAAAGACGAGCCTTTCAGGGCAATCGAAGAAATCACTGCCTGGCTGGATTCTGTAAAAGATGTACCCGGTTTTCGCCCCGAGGTGCGCGCGAAAATCATCATGCTACTGGATGAAGCGGGCCAGCTTCTATATGCGGGGTTGCAGCATCTCTATCTCGGCGCACCGCATTTGCAGGATTTCAGGGGCAAACATCTGTGGCAGGGCCTGCACGGATTTGCAAAGGCATTGTCCGAGGCATATGCCGTGTGTGTTGATGAATATCGGCAGACAGAAAAAACGTCATTCGATCACAAGGAACTCATGCCGGTCATTTGCGTCAGGTCGCTGCGCGCGGTTGCCGAGCAGATGAAGCTGCAGTTGATGCACTATGTGGACATTGAGCAGACGGTCTGGGACCGGTTGTGCAGTTGTTACAATTTTGCCGAAGCCAGCCAGTTTGCCGACAGCATGGTTTTCGCTTACCCCAAACAGGTGATCCATATTAGTTCGCAACGCGAGTTGTTGCGGGCGCTGATGCTTTATGTATCGTCGCCCGGCACGCTGGCGCCGGACCAGATCGAGGTGTGTTTTCGCATCGCCGGGCGCATGGTGAGTTTTTTCGATTTCAGGGACGCGCCCGAGCCGGATTGTGCATATTATTTCGATCTGGCCAAGCCGGGCGTCCCGAGGCGTGTCGATGAAAATCTCCAGATAACATCTACGATGCGCTTTTTCGGGGCTTACAAGGCCGTCCCAAAAGTAGCGGAGATCATCGCCCAGCATGAGCACGGCCAGATCCGGCAAGAACAACGCTTCGGCAGTGAGTTCACGCCGGCGGGGAAATTGACCGTGCTCAAGCATTTGCAGTTGTACTGGGGCAAGGAACAGAAGCATCGCCTTCAGCAGCGCAGAGGCATCCATTCCGTCATTGATGTGATCCACAGTTTCCGGACGATCAGCAGGCTGGTTGTGCGCATGGATATCGATAATGCGCAGAACATATCCGAAAAAGATGCTGCCGCGTTGAAAGAACGTTCAGGCATCAATCTTATCGCTGATAACGACGAGATTGATTACACCACCGAAAACTGGATCGTGACGGATTTGAGCGTCGATGGAATCGGCGGGACGATACCGAACAACGGGGGGGATTGGGTCAAGATCGGCGACCTGTGCGGTCTCAGGGCCGAAAACGGTACGACATGGTGGATCGGTATGATACGGCGGCTGCATGCCGATACCGGGGGTGCGGTGCATGTGGGTATCGAAATGCTCGCAAAGAAACCGCTGTCGGTATGGCTGCGTACGCTTGGCAAGGGCACCGAAAAAGTGTCCAACTGGGAGACCAGTTCCAGCTCCTTTAAATACGATTACCGGGCGGCGATCCTGTTGCCCGATGCGAGCAACTCGTATGCAAACGCCACGATGCTAATGGAATCGGGCAGTTATGTGCCGGATACTCTTTATGAAGTGATGCTTGGAGAAAAAAGCCGTGATATCGAGCTTACCGGGTTGCTGGCAGAGGGCGAAGACTACGAGCAAATCGGCTTTAAGTGGCTCAATACTGCACACTGATTGGGCAGGCGATGCATGAGCGTACCTGCGCCGGGGAGCATCAGCCAGTCAACCCAGCGCCTGGTAAATAACCAGACCCCAAACCACCAGCGCATTCACAATACTCAAGAATACTGCCGCACTGGCGATGTCCTTTGCGCGTTTGGCTAACGGGTGCCGTTCCCGCGAGGTGTGATCCACTGCCGTTTCAAGTGCGGAATTGAGCAGTTCGACGATCAATACCAGCAGGATGCTGGCGATCATCATGACCCTGCCGATCGGGCTGGCTGGCAGCAGCAACGCGGCAGGTATCGCGATCACTGCAACCAGTACTTCCTGGCGGAAAGCATCTTCGTGTTGCCATGCTGCGCGCAGGCCCTGCAGCGCAATCCCGGTTGCACGCCAGGCGTGGGTCAAACCGGGGCGATGTTTATTGGGGCTTTCCACGCGCAGGACGGCCTGTATCAAACATCGCCATAGGACTCGACAGGCGGACAGGAACAAATCAGGTTTTTATCCCCGCGCACATTATCGATACGTCCGACACTGGGCCAGAATTTGTTGTCCCTGACCCACTTCAGCGGAAATGCCGCCTGCTCACGGCTGTAAGCGTGTTGCCAGCCATCGGCAACGACTACCCTGGCGGTATGCGGACAATTCTTCAATACATTATCTTGCCGGTCCGCCCTGCCCTCGGCGATGGCGGCTATTTCCTGTCGTATCGCAATCATCGCGGCGCAGAATCTGTCCAACTCCTCTTTGGATTCGCTTTCGGTCGGTTCGACCATCAGGGTGTCGGCCACCGGGAAGGATACGGTCGGGGCGTGATAGCCGTAATCCATCAGGCGTTTGGCGATGTCGCCCACTTCGACACCGGCGTCGCGTTTGAACTCGGCGCAGGCCAGGATCATTTCGTGCGCACAACGTCCATTCTTGCCGCTGTACAAAGTCGGGTAGTGGTCCTTCAACGATTCCTTGATGTAGTTGGCGTTCAATATCGCGATGCGCGTGGCCTCGGTCATGCCCTCACCGCCCAGCATCTTGATGTAACCGTAAGAGATCAACAGTATTAACGCGCTGCCGTAGGGGGCAGCGGATACCGCATGGATGCCCTGTTCTCCGCCGGTCTTGACCAATGAGTGGCCGGGCAAAAACGGCACCAGATGTTTCGCAACGCCGATCGGACCCATGCCGGGGCCGCCGCCGCCGTGCGGGATGGCAAAGGTCTTGTGCAGATTCAAATGGCACACATCGGCGCCGATATTGCCCGGGCTGGTCAGGCCGACCTGCGCGTTCATGTTGGCGCCGTCCATGTAAACCTGGCCGCCGTTGGCATGGATGATGCCGGTGATCTCGTTGATGCCTTCCTCGTAGACACCGTGCGTGCTCGGGTAAGTCACCATCAGACAGGCCAGGTTATCTTTGTGCAACTGTGCTTTTTCGCGCAGGTCAGCCACGTCGATATTGCCCTGCTTGTCGCATTTCACCAGCACGATCTTCAGACCGCACATGGCGGCGCTGGCCGGATTGGTGCCGTGTGCCGAGGTGGGGATCAATGCGATGTTGCGATGTGCATCGCCGCGTGACTGATGGTAGGCCTGTATCACCAGCAGCCCGGCGTATTCGCCCTGTGCACCGCTGTTGGGTTGGAAACTCATCTTTGCGAAACCGGTGATCTCGCTCAGCGACTTGTCGAGACTATTGATGACCTCCTGGAAGCCGGCCGCCTGTTCGGTCGGAACGAAAGGATGAATGTTGGCGAATTCAGGCCAGGTGATAGGGATCAGTTCCGAGGCGGCATTCAGCTTCATCGTGCAGGAGCCCAGCGAGATCATCGAGTGCGTCAGCGACAGATCCTTGTTTTCCAGGCGCTTGAGGTAACGCATCATCTCCGATTCGGAATGATAGGTATTGAAAACCGGATGCTGCAGGATGGCCGAGCTGCGCATGCTGATCAATGGCTGCTGGGCAAATATCTGCGCTTCGGTCAGCTTGGTGGACGCCTTTCCTGCCGGCTTGTCGAGCGCTTGGGCAAACACCGCGATGATCGCGTTCAGGTCGTCGGCATCGGTGGTCTGGTCAACAGCTATGGTGATGGCTTCATCCGTATAACGGAAATTTATCTGTGCGGCTTCCGCCAGCTTTCTGATTTTGGCACTGTCTGCGCCGCTGATCTTCAACGTGTCGAAATAAACGCCCTCGTCGACTGCATAACCCAGCTTCTTTAATTCCGTCGCCAGCGCAACCGCCGAAAGATGCACCTGCAGGGCTATGCCCTTCAGGCCTTCAGGGCCGTGATACACCGCGTACATGCTCGCCATGATGGCCAGCAGTGCCTGCGCGGTACAGATGTTGGAAGTGGCTTTATCGCGGCGGATATGTTGCTCGCGTGTCTGCAATGCCATGCGCAATGCCGGATTGCCGGATGCATCTACCGACACGCCGATGATCCGCCCCGGCATGGAGCGTTTGTAGGTTTCGCGGCAGGCAAAGAAGGCAGCGTGCGGCCCGCCGTAGCCCATCGGTACACCGAAGCGCTGGGTGCTGCCGATCACGACATCCGCACCCCATTCGCCCGGCGGCGCCAAAAGCACCAGGCTCAATACGTCGGCGGCAACTGCGATCGTGGTGCCGTTTGTCTTGGCTTTGCCTACAAAGTCCGAGAAATCGTGAATCTTGCCATCCGCGCCCGGATACTGGAGCAATGCACCGAAAATGCTGTTGTCCAATTTGGCCTTTTTGAAGTCGCCGATGACCAGTTCGATGCCCATCGGTGCCGAGCGAGTCTTCAACAGATCGATGGTTTGCGGATAGCACTCGCTGGATACAAAGAACTTGTTCGCCCCGTGGTCGATGGATACACGGCTACGGCTGCCGAACAGCATCGCCATTGCTTCTGCAGCTGCCGTGGCCTCGTCCAGCAATGACGCATTGGCAATCTCCATGCCGGTCAGATCCATGATCATGGTCTGAAAGTTCAATAATGCTTCCAGACGACCCTGCGATATTTCTGCCTGATATGGTGTGTAAGCGGTATACCAGCCCGGGTTTTCCAGGATGTTGCGCTGTATCACGGCCGGAACGATGGTGTTGTAATAGCCCAGACCGATATAGGTCTTGAATACTCTGTTCTTGGCGGCGATGCCGCGTAAATGTTTATGGTATTGATATTCGGACATGCCATCAGGCAAGTTCAGCGGATGTTTCAAGCGTATCGCGGCAGGAACCGTTTGCGCGATCAGTTCATCGACAGAGCTTGCGCCGATTTTTTCCAGCATGGCGGTTACATCGTTAGCGCGTGGTCCGTTGTGGCGGCCTACAAATTTATCAGTGGTGATCATTTGGAATAGAGAAGTGACAGGTTTAAAGATACGGGGAAACAAGGGTGACGGGATCGATTACTTGGTTTCGAGTAATCGATCCTGGCGCTAGCTTTTTAATGTGCTTCGCTATCCACTACCGTCTGATAGGCTTTGGCATCCATCAGCGCGGCCACATCTGCAGGATTGTCGGGCGTCATTCTGAATAGCCAGGTGTTGAACGGATCGGTGTTGATGGCTTCCGGCGTGCTGTCCAGCTCGCCGTTTGCCGCCGTCACCACGCCGTTCACCGGCGCATAAATGTCTGCCGCCGCCTTTACCGATTCCACTACCGCACATTCTTCCCTGGCCTTGAGTTTGCGGCCGACAATGGGTGTTTCCACAAACACCATATCGCCCAGCAATTCCTGCGCATGCTGGGTGATGCCGACGCTGATGGTACCGTCGGATTCGGTTTTGACCCATTCGTGGGATGAGGTGTATTTAAGATCTGCCGGATTGCTCATTTAAAACTCCTTAATATTCGTAAGATGTAAAGACGTAAGTTGCTGCCGCACGATTTTAACTAACGACTTGCGTTTCCAGACAGCTTTTACCCTTGCGCGCAAAGGGATACTTGACAACTTTTGCCGTGAGCAT
This sequence comes from Burkholderiales bacterium, assembly GCA_038241165.1. Lineage (GTDB taxonomy): Bacteria > Pseudomonadota > Gammaproteobacteria > Burkholderiales > Gallionellaceae > Gallionella. The sequence continues at coordinate 19,901 of JBBRFZ010000001.1, forward strand.
TTTATCGCGAATCTCAACTTGTACGGTGTCACCGACCTGCACATCTTTGGGTACCCGCGCCAGCGCGATGGATTTTTCCAGCGTTGGCGAGAAACTCCCGCTGGTGATCTCTCCTGCACCGTGGGCAGTATGCACTGCCTGGTGACCGCGCAGCACGCCGCGATCCAGCAGCAACAGGCCAACCAGCTTGCGTGTCGGCGGATTGGCCAGCAGTGCCGCCTTGCCGATAAAATCACGTTCGCTCTTCAAGTCGGTCGTCCAGGCCAGCCCGGCTTCCAGCGGGTTAATGGCTTCGTCCATATCCTGACCGTAGAGATTCATGCCCGCCTCAAGGCGCAATGTATCGCGCGCGCCCAGGCCGATCGGCTTTACGCCCTTTTCGGCGAGCGATGCCCAGAAGAAGGGTGCCGCCTTGGCCGGAACCATGATCTCGAATCCGTCTTCGCCGGTATAGCCGGTCCGCGCGATGAACATCACGCCCATCTCAACTGCGCTGAAAGGAATCAGGCTTTCGGTCAATTCACGGCTGCCGGGTAGCGCCTCCCAGACCTTCGCGCGCGCGTTCGGGCCCTGTACCGCGACCATCGCCAGTTCGGGGTGGTCTGTGATGACCAGTTCCGGCGAGTGTTGCGCGGCCTGCTGTTTCATCCAGGCGATATCCTTGTCGGCCGTGCCCGCGTTCACCACGATGCGGAACCATTCCTCATTCATGAAGTACACGATCAGGTCGTCGATCACTCCGCCGTTTTCAAGCAACATGCAGGAATACAGTGCCTTGCCGGGTAGCGTGAGCTTGTCAACGTTGTTTGCAAGCAGATAGCGCAAAAAGCCGCGCACCCCTGCCCCCTTCAGGTCCACCACGCGCATGTGAGACACGTCGAACATGCCGCAATCGTTCCGCACCTGATGGTGTTCGTCGATTTGCGAGCCGTAGTTCACCGGCATGTCCCAGCCGCCAAAATCGACCATCTTTGCGCCCATCGCGCGGTGTGCTGCATTTAACGGTGTTTGCTTTAGCGTCATTGCTTCCCCAATCATTAATGTGGGGGAATTTTCGATAACCGTTGCGAGCGGTTAATATGCGAGAAGCCGCGCAGCGAGACACGAGACATATCTGGTCAGATAGGCGAGTGGCGAGCGAGCACGCGACAATGCAACTTAACCGCGCAGTAGGTTAGCGGGAGTTCCCTAGTGCTGCGCCCCATCTGTCCTTTATACCTGAGAGATTGCAACTCGCGTTGTGTGCCCCTTCGGTGGCTGGATGACCCAACACTCTCCAGATTTGCCTGCGCCAATAGTTCATGAGCCTGAGCGGTTGCGGGTGTTGCGCCTTCGGCGGTGTCGCAGTATTTGAAAAGACGATAACTATGTCTTTGCAAAGAGACTGTTTGACACTCTCTCCCATTGGTCTGATCGACGGGCGGAATATACCGGAAAGCACTTGTACTGACAAATACCAAATTGCTGGCCGGGGATGCGTTTGTCGGGTGACTTCAGACCCGTGAACCGGTCCGGTTAAGCGTCAACTTCCCGAATAAAGCAGTACTAGGCGATACCCTGAGGGTTTGATATTGGAGGTGTTAAGGTGCAGTTTGATGTTGAGTTCATGATTGGGTCCCAGCCCGGCTGATTCGTTCTCCGTAATCGGCAAATAGTCTGTCGGGCGAAATATACGGCGCGCCAGGGGTTGGTCTCCGACACTGTTAAGCGTGAGCTCCAGATTGGGAAAGGCCTGGGCGTAAGAAGCGCGGTTGCGCAACAGTGCATTCAGGGTGATCCGGTTTTCATTCGCCGGATCGGCTTCGATCGCTGATGATTCAATATTGATCAGGTCGGCATGTTGCGGTAGCGGCACGCTGCATTTCAGTATTCTGCAAGATTCCACTAGCAGCGGTTTCAGGGCGGGCAGCTGCGCAGCGATGTCGACACGGAAAAAATAGGCAGCCTGCGCGAACAAAATCAGCAGCAGCAAAAGTCCAGCAACCGCCCAGGGCCAGGAGCGCGGTCCGGGCTGGAATTCGCTGTCTTCTTCATCCTGCACGACGGCGACTTGTTCGGCCAGCGTCATGGGCTTCAGAACTGCCAAACTGGAATCGGTCGTAGCGTCGGGTGTTTCCAATACCTGCAACTCAAGCGGCAGGTCGAGTTGGTCAGGTGCGAAGTTGGGGAGGGTGTCGAAAGCCTGCAGACAATTTCCGCAGCGGACCATGCCGTGATGGGCTTCCAGTTGCACTCTGGTGATTTTAAAATGGGTATTGCAGTGCGGGCAGACGGTCGTTCCTTGCATATTAGCGCTTGCGCCCGGACAGGCACGACCAGCCATCCTCGAAAATCGGGGTGCCCAGATTGAACCATTGTTGATAGATAGACATCACTTCCTGTGCCTGTTCCTCAAGTATGCCGGACAGCACGATCTGCCCGCCTGGACGTGTCGCTTTTGCCAGCAGCGGAGCAAGCAATCGCAACGGGTTGGTCAGGATGTTCGCTATCACCAGATCATGGCTTGATTGCGGAGCATCGTCGGGCAAATAAAACTGTGCGTTCTCGACCCGGTTGGCGATGGCATTGTCGCGGCTGGCGTTAACTGCCTGAAAGTCTACATCAACGCCGACCGCGTGTGCAGCCCCGAGCTTCAATGCAGCAATGGCAAGTATGCCCGAGCCGCAGCCATAATCCAGCACGCTTTCGTCTCCCCGGAGATTGCTATCAAGCCAGCGTAAACATAACCGTGTGGTGGGGTGGCTACCGGTGCCGAATGCCAGACCTGGATCCAGCACGATATTGATCGCATTCGGGTCGCTGGCAGTATGCCAGGTGGGAACGATCCACAGGCGTGATGAAATAGGGATAGGTTCGAACTGTGACTGGGTAAGTCGCACCCAATCGTTGTCATCCAGGGTCTCGATGCGATGTCCGGGAACTTGTTCGAGGCGGATCAGGGCGGAGGCGTTGCACAAAATTGCATCTACATCCTTGTCGCTGTCGAACAGCGCGCTGACGCGATTGTGCTGCCATACCCCGGGAGGCGGTTCGCCTGGCTCACCGAAGATAGCCTGTTCATCCGGCGTGTCGCCATCTGCGTCCAGCAAATCCACCGATAATGCGCCAAGTTCAAGCAACGCTTCGCTCAATGCCTCGGCATGTTCGGCATCGCTATCAACAATGAGAGACTGCCACGGCATTTATGCCAATTCCATTTCGAAGGTCAAGCAAGGCGGCTGCACCCGCAAGGGGTATGCCGTGCGGTTCCCGATGCTTCGCATCGACCGCGACGCAAAGCGAACGACGCTGGCATAACCAGCCACTTGCCGTGTATTTTGCGGCTTAGTGGATTGGCTAATAGTTTCATCAGTACAATTGCCGTTCTGACACGGTGTGGGCGTAGCCCTCCGATGCGGGAGGAACGGCCTGGCAACGGCTCCCGCAAACGGCTGTCTGCGCCAGTAACGCGTCGCCGTTGCACGACTAGGAGGGAGGGAGGAAGCCAACGCAGTTTCACCGATAAAATGGGATTGGAATTATTTACCTTTTGTTCGCTCAGCCAAACGTTCTTCAAGATAATGGATGTTGGTGCCGCCGCGCATGAATGCCGCATCCTGCAATAACTCGCGATGCAGTGCGATGTTGGTCTCGATACCTTCCACAGCCATTTCCGACAGCGCCGTGCGCATCCGCGCCATGGCCTGTTCCCGGGTGTCACCATACGCAATGATCTTGCCGATCATCGAGTCGTAATGCGGCGGCACGAAATAGTTGGCATACACATGCGAGTCCACACGGATGCCTGGACCGCCCGGCATGTGCCAGGTGGTGATTCGTCCGGGAGACGGTGTGAATTTGTAGGGATGTTCGGCATTGATACGGCATTCGATGGCGTGCCCACGGAATTCGATGTCGCGTTGCTTGAACGGCAATTTCTCGTTCGCCGCGATACGAATTTGTTGTTGCACGATGTCGATGCCGGTGATGAATTCCGTCACCGGGTGTTCAACCTGAACCCGGGTGTTCATTTCGATAAAATAGAACTCGCCATCTTCATACAGGAATTCGAATGTTCCGGCGCCGCGATAGCCTATTTTGCGGCAAGCCTCGGCACAGCGTTCGCCAACCTTGTTGCGCAATTTCGGATCGAGCAAGGGTGCCGGGGCTTCTTCCAGGATCTTCTGGTGACGGCGTTGCATGGAACAATCGCGCTCGCCCAGGAACACCGCATTGCCATGCTGGTCGGCAAGCACCTGAATCTCGATATGACGCGGATTTTCCAGATACTTTTCCATGTACACCATGGGGTTGTTAAAAGCCGCCTGCGCCTCTGTACGCGTCATGGTCACGGCGTTGAGCAGAGCCGCTTCGGTATGCACCACGCGCATGCCGCGCCCGCCGCCTCCGCCGGAAGCCTTGATGATGACAGGGTATCCGATACTGCGTGCAATCTTGATAATTTGCGCGGGGTTGTCCGGCAAGGCACCCTCGACTCCCGGCACGCAGGGCACACCTGCCTTCTTCATGGCGATCTTGGCGCTTACCTTGTCACCCATCAACCGGATGGTTTCGGCGCGCGGGCCGATGAATACAAAGCCGCACTTCTCTACACGCTCCGAAAAATCCGCATTTTCCGAAAGAAAACCATAACCCGGATGGATGGCCTGCGAGTCCGTTACTTCCGCCGCGCTGATGATGGCAGGGATATTCAGATAGCTTAGTGTAGAAGAAGCGGGACCGATACAAACGGACTCGTCGGCCAGCTTTACATACTTCGCATCGGCATCGGCTTCGGAATGAACCACGACGGTTTTTATGCCCATCTCGCGGCAAGCACGCTGAATGCGCAACGCTATTTCCCCGCGATTGGCAATCAGGATTTTCTCAAACATGTGCTGCCTCCGCGCTTCGCGATTAGAATTTTCTCAAACATGGTGTTGGCTCCGAACTTGGGCGTGACACTAAATGGCGCACTTGCCATTAACCGATGACGAACAGTGGTTGGCCGAATTCGACAGGCTGACCATTCTCAACCAGGATGGCTTTGATGATCCCGCTCTGATCAGCTTCGATCTCATTAAGCAATTTCATGGCTTCGATGATACACAGGGTCTCGCCGCTGTTCACGGATTGTCCCACATCCACGAATGCCTTGGAGCCCGGCGAGGCAGACCGGTAGAACGTGCCAACCATCGGCGATTTCACCACGTGACCTTCCGCAACGGCGGGCTTGGCGGGTTCGGCTGGCGGCGCGGCAGCCTGCGGCGCTGAAGCAGCTGTAGCGATAACAGGTTGCGGAGCCGGTGCAAAAGTTTGCTGAACGGATGCCGCGGTACGGGTGATGCGCACACGCTCTTCGCCCTCGCTGATTTCCAGCTCGGCAATCCCGGAACTCTCGACCAACTCAATCAGTGTCTTCAGCTTGCGTAAATCCATGGTGACCTCCCTAAAAATGCTTGTTATTTTTGGCTCAGTGCGAATTGCACCGCGAATTCATAGCCCGCCGCGCCCAGGCCGCTGATTACGCCTACCGCAAGGTCGGAGAAGAACGAATCCTTGCGGAATGCCTCGCGCGCGTACACATTGGAAAGATGTACTTCGATGTACGGGATGGCCACTGCCGCCAGCGCATCCCGCAATGACACGCTGGTGTGGGTGAACGCGGCCGGATTGATAATGATGAACTGTGTGCCATCAGATTGTGCCTGCTGAACCCGTTCCACGAGTTCGGATTCGGCATTACTCTGGAAGCAAAACAGGTTTGCGCCGCTTTTCCCCGCCAAAATCATCAAACGCTCGTTAATTTCATTCAACGTGGTGCTGCCATACACAGACGGCTCACGACTTCCGAGCAGATTCAGATTGGGTCCATGCAGCACAAGGATATTTTTCATGTGCACAGTTTGCCGTAAATTAAGGTAATTTGTCCAGTATTTTGGCGAAGATAGCTAAAATATATTAGAGCCCGATATTTTGCAGTGTTTTAAGGAACTGGGCGGTATCCTGGTAGCCCGTCACGCGAAAATCAGTCACTTCTTTGCCTTGAGTATTGAAGAACAGGATGCCGGGGGGGCCGAACAGCCCATAGCGTTTTAGCAGGGCTTTGTCGGCCTCGCTGTTTGCCGTGACATCGGCTTGCAGCAGTAATACCGGTTTGAGTTTGGATTTTACCGTGCCATCGGAAAAGGCAAAGCGTTCCAGTTCCTTGCAGGAGATGCACCAGTCGGCGTAGAAATCCAGCATCACGAGCTGCTTGCCCCGCACCTGGGCAATACGTTGATCAAGATCAGCGACATCTTTGACACGGGAGAACTGCAGTGTGCTGGGCACCGATGTTTCGGTGCGACCGATGTTACCAAGCGGGCGCAGGATGTCGCGTGAGCCGGACAGCGCACCGACCAGATATGCTGCGCCCAGCAACAGTGCGAACAGGCCGATTCCTTTAAGCAGTTTGTGCCAGCCGCTGGCATTGTTCGGCAGCGGGTCCAATGCGCGCAGGTAAATCGCCGAGAAGATCAGCAGCGCAGCCCATAGCAGCATCTCTACACTGATGGGCAGCAGCGGCTGGATGATCCAGATTGCCAGCGCCAGCAACATCACGCCGAAGAATTGTTTGATCGCTTCCATCCAGGCCCCGGCCTTGGGCAACAATATGCCTGCCGAAGAACCGATCAGTAACAGCGGCACGCCCATGCCGAGCGACATTACGAACAGCGCAGTGCCGCCCAGCACGGCATCATGAGTCTGGCCAATATAGAGCAGCGCTCCGGCCAAGGGTGCCGCTACGCAAGGACCCATGATGATGGCGGAAAGCGCGCCCATCACGAACACGCCGCCGAGATGGCCGCCGTGCAGGCGGTTGCTGGTGTCACTCAGCTTGCTTTGCAAAGCGGTGGGCAGTTGAAACTCATAAAAGCCGAACATCGACAACGACAGCAGCACGAACACTGCGGCAAAGCTGCCGAGTACCCAGGGTGTCTGCAGTGCATTGGAGATCAGGTTGCCGGAATAACCCGCAGCCACACCTGCCGCTGCATAAGTGATCGCCATGCCCATCACGTAAGCCAGTGACAGGATGAAGGCGTGTAAATGAGTGATTTTATGGCCGCGCCCGACGATGATGCCCGACAGGATCGGGATCATCGGGAACACACATGGTGTCAGTGATAAAAGCAGTCCTGCACCAAAGAAGAAGGAAATGATCAGCCAGAAATTGCCGCCCGAGAACAGCTTGGCGATTTTTGAGTCTTCAGATGCAATGCCTGATGATGCAGTGCCGGACGAAGGAGGCAGTGCTTCGGACAATACCGGTGGGGGCAGCTGTCCGGTGGCAACTTCCGGCAGGGATACATACACCGTCTTGGTGATGGGCGGATAGCATAGCCCTTCCTCGCTGCAGCCCTGGTAGACGGCGTCCAGCGCGATGCGAGACGCCGTGTTGCCGGAGCGATTCAGCGTGATGACACCCTGAAAAGATTGGTGGAATACTTCGGTGTCGCCAAAATTCGGGTCGTGCTTTATTTCGCCTCTGGGCAAACTCACCGACGTGATTTTGACCGTTTTGTCTTTGGTGGCGAAGGTGACTTTGTTACGATACAGGTAATAAGTGGGAGTTACCTTGAAATTGGCTTGCAAAGTGTGAGCATCACGCACCTTCACTTCCAGGCCGAAGGCATCAGCAGGTTTAAGGAAATCGGGCTGCTTGCTGACAGCCAGGTTTGAGATCCGATCCACAAGACCTTCGGCATTTGAGGCGGGAGCAATAAGACAAAGCAGCATCAATAGTGCAAAACGCATGGTTATTCCTTGAGAGTGGTTGTTTCTACGCCTACCCAATCCAGATAAGAGGGTAAACCGGCTGTCACCAAGACAGCGATAATTTCGGGGAGTTCGTAAGGGTGCGCTTTGCGTATCAATTTTTCAAGTCGCGGGTAAGCGGCACGAGTGGTTTTGATCAGCAGAGGCACTTCGGTAGAGGTCTCGATATTTTCCTTCCATCGATAGGTCGATGTGTAAGGAGCAAGCTGGTTCACGCAGGCAGCGGCACGCATTTCGACAAGTTGGCGTGCGAGTTTCTCTGCAGATGCGGCATCGGGAAGATTGGTGGAAACCAATAAAAAGTCATCCATATTCTGGCTCATGCTTTTGAAAAGCGCAATCCGAGCTGCAACAACTCGTCCCACACATCACCCTGGCGCAGGCCCTTGATGGTCTTGTCCAGCCGGGCAGCCTGCTGGATAGAGCGTTCGATGAGGGGAAATTTCAGGCGGCGCGCCGCATTTTCTATCGGCGTCTGTTTGTCCCTGCGAACCCGCAAGTCGCGCATGGCATTGCCAAGGTTTCCACCTCGTTGCACCGCTTGCAGGACCTTGCCCAAAGTGCGGATATCTTCGCTGATCGCCCACAACACCAGCACGGTGGCGGTACCCTCGGCGCGCAAACCGTCGAGGATACGCGTGAAACGCACTGCGTTGCCGCTCAGCATGGCTTCCGAAAGCTTGAAAATGTCGTAACGCGCCACATCCATCACCGCATCCTTGACCTGCTCAAAGGATAGTTGTCCGGCAGGGAACAACAATGCGAGTTTCTGTATTTCCTGAAACGCCGCGAGCAGGTTGCCTTCGCAACGATCCGTGAGAAATTCCAGTGTAGCCTCGTCGGTACTTTGCCCCTGTCTTTTAAGACGTTCAGCGATCCAGCGTGGCAATGTCCCGCGCGGAATGTCATCGGCGGTAACCATCACGCCATGCCGCTCCAGTGCGCCGAACCACTGGCTTTTCTGGACGGTCCAGTCCAGCTTGGGCAAAGAGATCAGTGTCAGCGTGTCCTCACTCAGGTTGTTGCAATAGTCCTGTAATGCCTTCCCGCCCTCGACACCGGGCTTGCCGGAAGGAATACGCAAATCGATCACTTTACGTGATGAGAACAACGATAGGCTCTGGGCACTGTTGCGCAATTCTCCCCATTTGAAATGCTGTTCGGCAATAAATGTTTCGCGTTCGGTATATCCGGCGGCGCGCGCGGCAGCCCGAATGCTGTCCGCCGCTTCGATCGCGAGCAATAGCGCGTCGCCAAATACCACATACAACGGCTTCAAACCGGAACTGAGGTGGCGCGGCAAGTCTTCGCTGGAGATGGTCATGGGCTAATGCGGCTTCAATTCGACCCGACTCAGGCGGCGTACGATTCGCTGCACCATGTCAGAGCGCAGGTTCTGGTAAAGCAGGGTTTCCTCACTCTCCATGGCGATAACATTGCTGTCGTCATAGGGGAAATCGCTTTGCATCACGATTTCCTCGGCGGGGATCACGTCATGCTGGTCAAGGTCATAGGCGCGCAAGGAAACGCGGTAGAATAACTGGTATTCATTTACACGTCCGCTGCCGCTCAGCGAAAGAATCTGTTTGTCGGGGATTTCAGCAACGATATCCAGCACCACATCGGCCTTTGCGGCAGTGTCTACCAATTTCACATTATTTGCTTCCAGATTGCGGCTCAATTCTTTTATGAACTGCGTGCCTGGATTTGTCGCTTTCAAATAAAGCGTGTGGAACGGCATGGTTGCCTGTCCGCGCAAATGGAAACTGCAACCGGCCAGCAAGACAGCGGCAACCAGCAGCGCTAATAATTGAATCTGAAGGCGCAAGATTTCTCCTAGACGACAATGTTTATTAAACGGCCGGGCACGACCACGATCTTCTTCGGGACAGCGTCGGCCAGGTGCTTTTCAATTGCAGGGTGAGCAAGCGCCAACTTCTCCAAAGTCGCTTTGTCTGCATCCTTGGCAACTGTGATATTACCGCGCAACTTGCCGTTCACCTGGATCACCATCTCGATTTCGTCCTGCACCAATGCTGCATCCAGCGGCTCCGGCCATGGCGCAGCGAGGATGTCGTCGCCGCAGCCGAGCTCTTGCCACAGCGTATGCGCGATATGGGGCGTGATTGGGGAAAGTAGGCGCAACAGAATAGAAAATCCTTCCGCCATATACTTGATAATTGCAGAGCCGTCACCGGAAGTTTCATTGGTTGTTGAATTGCCAACTGGAATTCTTTCCAGCTCATTCAACAGCTTCATACAGGCGGAAGCTACAGTGTTAAACTGATGCCGACTGAGATCATAGTTGGCTTGGCGCAATAAAATATGAAACTCTCTGCGCCATGCCTTCACGTCATTAGAAATCGGACCCAAGTCCGGAGTACCATTTTTCAGGTATTTAAGGCCTAAAGAAATTTCGCTTTTCTGCTCGAAACCAAAATTCCATACGCGCCGCAGGAAACGGTACGCGCCCTCCACCCCGGAATCGACCCATTCCAGAGTCTGCTCCGGCGGGGAGGCGAATATCATGAACAAACGCGCGGTGTCAGCACCGTATTGGTCGATCAGCGCCTGCGGATCGACGCCGTTGCGCTTGGATTTCGACATCGTGCCCATGCCCTGGAAATCCACAGGCTGACCATCGGCCAGACTGTTTGCGCCGGTCAGGCGGCCGGCCTCGTCTTTGAGTAACTCCACTTCCTCGGGGGCAAAGTATTCGATGCCGCCCTTGTCGGTAGGACGCGAGAAGATATGGTTGAGCACCATGCCCTGGGTCAGCAGGTTGGCGAATGGCTCATCGTAATTCACCAGGCCCAGCTTGTGCATCACCTTGCTCCAGAAGCGCGAATACAGCAGATGCAGGATCGCGTGCTCGATGCCGCCGATGTATTGATCGACAGGCATCCAGTAATTGGTTTCTTCGTCCACCATTGCGTCAGACTTGAAACCACTGGCGTAGCGCGCGTAATACCAACTCGAATCCACGAAGGTATCCATGGTGTCGGTCTCACGCTTCGCGGGCTTGCCGCATTTGGGGCAAGACACGTTGAGAAAGTCTTCGCGCTTGAGTAACGGATTGCCGGAACCGTCCGGCACGCAGTCTTCGGGCAGCACCACCGGCAATTGATTGTCCGGCACCGGCACCGAGCCGCAGGCGTCACAATGAATGATGGGAATCGGACAGCCCCAGTAACGTTGGCGCGATACGCCACAGTCGCGCAGCCGCCATTGCACCCGCTTGTCGCCGAGCCCTTTGGCATTGAGGTCGGCGGCGATGGCGTCAACCGCTAACTGGTAATTCAGGCCATCGTATTTGCCGGAGTTGACGCAAATACCATCTTTGGTTGCGTACCATTCATGCCAAGCATCAGTAGAGAAGTGTGAAGAGGGAAGAGGGAAGGGTAAAACCTCCGCGCCGCTGTTGCCCTTCTCCCTTCTCCCTTCTCCCTTCTCAGCAATGGACTGCTTGATTGGAAGTTTGTATTTCCCCGCAAACCCGAAATCGCGCTCGTCGTGCGCCGGTACCGCCATCACAGCGCCCTCGCCGTATCCCATTAGCACATAGTTACCCACCCACACCGGCACTTGTTCGCCGGTCAAAGGATGGGTGACCTTGAGACCTGTGTCCACACCTTCCTTTTCCATGGTCGCCATGTCGGCTTCCATCACCGAGTTGTGCTTGCATTTCTCGATGAAGGCGGCGACTTGCGCATTGTTCTTTGCGGCATGTTGAGCCAGCGGATGCTCGGCGGCGACGGCGACGAAGGTTACGCCCATGATGGTGTCGGCGCGGGTGGTATAGACCCACAACATTTCATCCTTGCCGTCCAGCGTATAGGGAAACGCGAAGCGCACGCCATGGCTCTTGCCTATCCAGTTGGCCTGCATGGTTCTCACCCGTTCCGGCCAGCCCGGCAGCTTGTCCAGATCTGCCAGCAGTTCCTCGGCATATTGTGTGATACCGAAGTAATAGCCGGGTATCTCGCGCTTCTCCACGATGGCGCCGGTGCGCCAGCCGCGCCCGTCGATCACCTGTTCGTTGGCCAGCACGGTCTGGTCCACCGGATCCCAGTTCACCACCTGGGTCTTCTTGTAGGCGATGCCTTTTTCCAGCATGCGCAGGAACAGCCATTGGTTCCATTTGTAGTAATCCGGCTGGCAGGTCGCCAGCTCGCGCTCCCAGTCGATCGCGAAACCGAGCGACTTGAGCTGCTGTTTCATGTAGGCGATGTTGTCGTAGGTCCACTTGGCGGGCGGCACCTTGTTCTGGATCGCCGCATTCTCCGCCGGCAGGCCGAACGCGTCCCAGCCCATCGGCTGCAGCACGTTGTAGCCGCGCATCTTGTGCCAGCGCGACAGCACATCGCCGATGGTGTAGTTTCGCACATGGCCCATGTGCAGCTTGCCGGAAGGGTAAGGGAACATCGACAGGCAGTAATACTTGGGCTTGCTTGCGTCTATTTTGGCGCGGAATGCGTTGCTCTGTTTCCAGTGTTGTTGCGCTTGTTGTTCGATACTCTTGTAATCGTAATTGGCTTGCATGCGATGTGGTTCTATAGCGTATTTTTCGACGCCGCATTATAGCGTCATCGTCGGCCTGCCGCGAATCCAAACAAACGCGGCAAGCAATCATGAAAAATACCGGCGCAGGTATCACCAACGACGTAGCCCGGCAAGCAGTACATGCCATTGAAAGGCAAAATTGCCATCATTCCGCCGGCGGTCGGGGGCTGACGTTTGCGTTAGCTCACAACGGGGCATTCTGCTAGAATCCGCGGACAAAATTATATAAATCCCTCAGGAGAGTTCACTATGTCCCACAAACATCCCGTGATTGCCGTGACCGGTTCATCCGGTGCAGGTACCACTACGGTAAAACGTGCCTTTGAAAATATATTCCGCCGCCAAAAGATTATCCCTGCGGTCATCGAGGGCGACAGTCTGCACAGTCTGAATCGCATGGAGTTTCGCGCTGCCGCTGCCGCTGCCGCCAAGGCGGGCAACAACAGTTTCAGTCACTTTGGTCCGGAAGCCAACCACTTTGACAAGATCGAAGAAACCTTCAAGGTCTATGGCAAAACCGGTATGTGCAAACGCCGTTATTACGTCCACAGCGAAGAGGAGGCCGTGCTGCACAACAAGCATTTCAAGTTGAAGGACCTGAAGCCGGGGGTGTTTACGCCCTGGGAGAACATCGAGAAGGATTCTGACTTGCTGTTCTATGAAGGTCTGCACGGTCTGGCTACCGATAATGTCAAGATTGACGTGGCCCAACATGTTGATCTGGGCGTCGGCGTGGTGCCGGTGGTCAATCTGGAGTGGATCCAGAAGATACACCGCGATGGTGCCGAGCGCGGGTATTCTGCCGAAGCGACGGTGGACACCATCATGCGACGCATGCCGGACTATATCAAGTACATCACCCCCCAGTTCTCGCGTACCTGCATCAATTTCCAGCGCGTGGCGACCGTGGACACGTCCAATCCGTTCATCGCCCGCGACATCCCCACGCCGGATGAGAGCTTTGTGGTGGTTCGCTTTCGCGAACCCAGGGGCGTGGATTTTCCATACATGCTAACCATGATCCACAATTCCTTCATGTCACGCGCCAATACACTGGTCGTGCCGGGCGGAAAAATGAGCCACGCCATGGAAATCATCCTTACGCCGATCATGCATGACATGATCGAGAAGAAAAAGAAGTAAGTCTTTCGAAAGGGACAACGGGGGAAGCAGATGACAAGTCTGCTTCCCCGTTTTATTTGTAATGGATCTACTCAACGGTTTAAATTCTGAACAACGCCAGGCTGTTACGCTGCCGCACCGGTCTGCGCTGATTCTGGCCGGAGCGGGCAGCGGCAAGACACGCGTGCTGACCACGCGCATAGCCTGGTTGGTCAGCACCGGAGCGGTCAGTCCGCAGAATATTCTTGCAGTGACCTTTACCAACAAGGCGGCCAAGGAAATGCTCACGCGTTTGTCGGCGATGCTGCCGATCAACACGCGCAGCTTGTGGATAGGCACATTTCACGGCCTGTGTAACCGCATGTTGCGCGCGCATCACCGCGAGGCGAATCTGCCACAGACATTCCAGATACTCGACAGCGGCGACCAGCTTTCCGCGATCAAGCGCCTGATGAAGGCGATGAACGTGGACGACGAGAGATATCCGCCGCGCGAGATGCAGAACTTCATCAGCGGCAGCAAAGAGCAGGGGCTGCGCGCGCATGAAGTGGAGGCCTACGATCCCTATACTCGGCGCAAGGTGGAAGTGTTTGCCGAGTACGACGCGCAATGCCAGCGTGAAGGCGTGGTGGATTTTTCCGAATTGCTGCTGCGCTGTTACGAACTGCTGTCGCGCAACCAGCAACTACGCGAGCATTACCAGGAACGTTTCAGACATATTCTGGTGGACGAGTTTCAGGACACCAACCCTTTGCAATACCGCTGGTTGAAGTTGCTGGCGGGCCACAACAATGCGCTGTTCGCGGTGGGCGACGACGACCAGTCCATTTACGCTTTCCGCGGCGCCAACATCGGCAACATGCAGGAGCTGCTGCGCGATTTTCAAGTCGAATCGGTGATCAAGCTGGAGCAGAATTATCGCTCGCACGGCAATATTCTGGATGCGGCCAACGCGCTGATCAGCCGCAACCAGAACCGACTCGGCAAAAATCTGTGGACTTCGGAAAGTGGCGGCGAAATGTTGCGCGTGTACGAGGCGCCGACGGATGTGGAAGAGGCGGGATTCATCGTCAGCGAAATCCAGCAACTCAAATCCGAGGGAGTCCATCTCAAGGAGATAGCTTTACTGTACCGTTCCAACGCGCAATCCCGGGTACTGGAGCACGCACTGGTATCCGCAGGATTGTCGTATCGCGTTTATGGCGGGCTACGCTTCTTCGAGCGGCAGGAGATCAAACACGCGTTGGCCTACCTGCGCCTGATGCAAAATACCGACGACGACAATGCGTTGCTGCGCATCATCAATTTTCCGACGCGCGGAATCGGTGCGCGCAGCATCGAACAGCTGCAGGAAACTGCTCGGATGAATTCGACGACACTTTGGGGTGCCGCAGCCCGTGCGGGTGGCAAAGTATCGGCGTTTGTCGCGCTGATCGAATTGTTGTGTAGCGCGACACGCGAACTGCCTCTGCCCGAGATAATCGACCACGTGCTGAAACACAGCGGCCTGTCTGAGCATTACCGGAATGAGACCGGCGCGAAGAAGCGCGAGGCCGAGGAGCGTCTGGAAAACCTGAATGAACTGGTCAACGCGGCGGCACAGTTTGTGCACGAGAAAGAGAAAGAGAACGAGGACGACAGTCTGACTGCTTTTCTCGCGTATGCGTCGCTGGAAGCCGGCGAACACCAGGCCGGCGACCAGGACGATGCGCTGCACCTGATGACTGTGCATGCCGCCAAGGGACTCGAATTTCATTCCGTGTTCATCACCGGGCTGGAAGAAGGATTGTTTCCGCACCAGAACAGCCAGCGCGAAGACGGCGGTCTGGATGAAGAACGCCGCCTGATGTACGTGGCCATCACCCGGGCGCGCCGCCGCCTTTACCTTACCTTCGCACAGAGACGTATGTTGCATGGGCAGGCAAGTTACAGCAT
This sequence comes from Burkholderiales bacterium, assembly GCA_038241165.1. Taxonomy (GTDB): domain Bacteria; phylum Pseudomonadota; class Gammaproteobacteria; order Burkholderiales; family Gallionellaceae; genus Gallionella. The sequence continues at coordinate 35,321 of JBBRFZ010000001.1, forward strand.
GGTGTCGAGCTTTTTGCGTGAGCTGCCGGAAAATCTGTTGCATTGGATCACGCCCAGGGTTGTCCAGCGAAATACTTTTTTTCAGTATGTTCCACCGCAGCGCGAGATGCCGACGGCCGCGCCGCTGCAGGGTTCCGCCGCAGCTTCCATCTGGCGTACCGGCCAAGCGGTATTCCACGGGAAATTCGGTGAAGGCATGATCGTGAACATGGAAGGCAGCGGCGCGGATGCCCGCGTGCAGGTGAATTTTCGCAATACCGGGCCGAAGTGGCTGGCGCTGGAGTATGCGAAACTGACGGCAATTTAGGGCCGTTCTCCGCGCCGGTCGCAGGCCTATTTGAACGTTGAATCGTCGCTTTTGAAAATATCGATTTGCGGCGGGGTCTCCACAGCTTGCTTCAGCGGTGGGAATATGTCGCTATAGCTGGCATACAGCGTGGTGAAGACAAGCGGCAACAGCACCACCCAGCCCAGCATGACCGGCATGCTGGCGAGCATCGCCATGAACATGAAGGTGACGCCATACAGCAGCATCGGCATCACGTTGTAGAGAAAGGCGCGCAGGCTGAGCCTCATCGCATGAAGCGGGGGTACATTACGGAAGTAAACCAGCATGGGCGCAAATTGCATGGCCATCATCAGCGTGCTGAACAGCACGATGCCCAGCAGCATTGCAAAGCCTGCTCCCGCGAAAGCATGGATCATTACGTCCGGATTTGTTTCTGGTTGATTGCCCATCATGGCATCGACCAGTGCGGCTCCGCCAACCGCCTTCATCAATCCGAGTATCAGGTACTGACTGACCAACGCAAAGCCGCCCAGAGTCACCAGTTGCGCAGTGTGGTGCTTGAAACCCCTTAACAAATGGGCCAGCTCCAGTTCTTCACCCTGGCTGAGCGCGCGGCAACCGGCCATCAGGCCAACCAGTATCGCCGGCATAAACAGGCTAATCAATGGCTGGCCCACAATCGGCACGCTTGAGATCGCCAGCGCTGCGATCAGACAGATGAACAACAATACAATCCATAACAGAGGTGCTTTCATAAACAGTGCAAAGCCCTGTTTGATCCATTCCCAGCCATTTTTTGCGGGTAGTCGTAGCGGTTCCATCATCTCTCCTTTAGCGCTCCCTGTTACAGCCAAAAGGCCTGCTTCGATGAAATGTGGGTCTTCAGAATTTGCTCGAAGTGAACGGGGTCGTGCGCATTGATCAATTCGCCGTCGCGGGGCAAGTACTTGTCGAACAGACGTGACAGCCAGAATCGCAGCGCCGCGGCACGCAGCATCAGCGGCCAGGCAAGGTGTTCGCTATCCAGCAGCGGACGCACCGCATGGTAGGCACGCAGGAATATTCGTGTCTTGGTTCTGTCCAGCGTGCCGTCGCCATGCGTGCACCAATCATTCACAGTGATAGCCACGTCATAGAGCAGCGCATCGCTGCAGGCGAAATAAAAATCGATCAGGCCTCCTATGCGATCTTCTTCCAGCAGCACGTTGTCGCGGAACAGGTCGGCGTGGATCACGCCCTGCGGCAACAATGCCCAATTCTGCTGCGCGTGCAGTGCGACTTCGCTTTCCAGCAACACCTTCTGCTGCACATCCAGAAATGGCCTCACCTGCCGGGCGGTTTCGGCGCACCATGCTGCGCCGCGCGGATTGGGCATGACCTGCGAAAAGCTTTGCCCGGCGATGTGCATCTGTCCCAGCATCGCAGCGATGGCGGCGCACTGCAGGTCGTTGGGTGTGGTGGTGGATTTGCCGCTCAGGCGGCTGACGATGCAGGCGGGCTTGCCATTGAGCGTGCCCAGAAATTGATTGTGGCGATTCGCCACCGGATTGGGGCAGGGGATGCCATGCCGCGCCAGATGCGCCATCAGATTCAGGTAGAACGGTAATTCGTCTGCGCCGAGTATCTCGAACAACGTCAGTACAAAACGGCCGTTGCCGGTGGTGACGAAATAGTTGGTGTTCTCGATACCGGAAGCGATGCCCTGCAGTTCCTGCAGTTGACCCAGCGAATAATCTCTCAGCCAGGCAGTCAAATCCGCTTCGGATACGTTGGTGAAAACTGCCATGCCTAAAAACGATGTATGACCCACTGCGGCGGGCGCACGCCGGAATCCAGACTTTCCTGGCGCGAGAATTTGCCGTCGCCGCGATCATCCACCAGATAATAGGGTTTGCCCACTTTGGGGATGATCTTGATCATGTACAGTTTCCCGCCAGCGCGATATTCCTCAACGGTCTGCACTTTCTCTTTGGTGATGGTCACTTCAGGTTCATCACCCACCGCACCACCCATTGCAGGCGGTGGAGGCAGCGGTTCAAGCTTGCCGGGAGCCGATTGGGCAAATGCGGCTAGAGAAAACCCGCCCAGTAGCAACAAGAATAGGAGGCGCATTGGAGTAGTCACCAAAATTGTAAGGTGTTCATTTTAGCCGATGCGCGCAGAGTCTGTGTGAGTTGCTGCAGGATGCCCTGATTGTTCAGCCGGTGCTCCAGCCGCGCGGACGTTTCATCCCGGCGATCTTGCAGGCTTGCTTTACATAACCATAGGGAAACAGTTCAAATATGGCGTTGCGTGAATCGGGGCCGAGGCGTTCGCTGAGGTGCTTCATAACATGGCGCACATCCGGCGCGATCTGATGATCGGCATAATATTCGCGCATGAAACGAATCGCATCCCAATGGTCTTCGTTGAGCGGGATGTTTTCCTGCTGCGCAAGCTGTCTGGCCACTTCCTCGTTCCAGTTCAGCGGTTCGATCAAATACCCTTCTTCGTCCAGTTCAGGCAGCTGTGACATTCCAGTCTCCATCACGATATAAAAATGTATTATATTTATATCATAAATACAGCTGCTTTTCACGTTCCGCTTCGGATGGCTGAAAACCGCGTGTTTCGTAGTGTTTGAAAATCGCGTCAACGACGGCCTGAGGCTCGTCGATCAACTGGATCAGGTCCATATCTTCGGGGCTGATGACCTGTTCATCCAGCAAGGCGGTGCGGAACCAGTCCAGCAGGCCGCCCCAGAATTGTGTGCCCACCAGAATGATAGGGATGCGCCGCGTCTTGCCGGTCTGCACCAGCGTCAGTGCTTCCATCAACTCGTCCAGCGTGCCGAAACCGCCCGGCATGACTACATAGGCGCTGGCGAATTTCACGAACATGACTTTGCGCGCGAAGAAATGCTGGAAGGTCTGGCTGATATTCTGGTAAAGGTTGCCGACCTGTTCGTGCGGCAGCTGGATGTTCAGTCCGACGCTGGGCGATTTGCCATAGAACGCACCCTTGTTTGCGGCCTCCATGATGCCCGGGCCTCCGCCGGAAATGACCGAAAATCCGGCATCCGAAAGAAGGCGTGCGATCCTTTCGGTAAGCAGGTAATTGGGTTGATCCGGCCGGGTGCGCGCGCTGCCGAAGATGCTTACGGCAGGATGGATCTGGCTAAGCCGTTCGGTCGCAGAAACAAACTCTGACATAATACCGAAAACGCGCCAGGCTTCTTTGGAGTTCCATGCTTCCGGTATTGCGGATTTCGGCAATTTGGACGGTATGTTCATGCGGTTCCTCCGGAATAAATTTTAGACAGCGAATAAATCAATGAACGAAGCGAGATTCGATAAAACTTTACTGCTGGTTGACGGCTCATCTTTTCTGTACCGTGCCTTCCATGCCATGCCGGATCTGCGCAACCGCCACGGCGAACCGACCGGAGCGATCTACGGCGTGCTCAACATGCTGCGCAAACTGCGCAATGATTACCCGGCCGATTATAGCGCGTGCGTATTCGACGCAAAAGGTAAAACCTTCCGCGACGGCTGGTATCCCGAATACAAGGCGCACCGTCCCGCCATGCCGTCCGACCTGGTGCAGCAGATCGAACCCCTGCATCAGGCTATCGCCGCTTCCGGATGGAACATCCTGATGCTGGACGGTGTGGAGGCAGACGACGTGATCGGCACGCTGGCGCAGCAAACCCGTGATGGCGTGCGCTGCGTGATCGCCACCGGCGACAAGGATCTCGCGCAGCTGGTCAACGAACGCGTGACCCTGATCAACACGATGAGCAATGAGACGCTGGATATTGCGGGGGTGAACAGCAAATTCGGCGTGCCACCGGAGCGCATCGTGGAATACCTGACACTGGTGGGCGACACGGTGGACAATGTGCCGGGCGTCGAGAAGGTTGGCCCGAAAACTGCCGTGAAGTGGCTCACCCAATACGGCACGCTGGACAATCTGGTGCAGCACGCCGACGAGATAGGCGGCGTGGTCGGGGAGAATCTGCGCAAGGCGAAAGACTGGCTGCCGCAGGCGCGCCGTTTGATCACGGTGAAATGTGACGTTGAATTGCCGCAGACTTACAGTGAGTTGATCCCGCCGCAAACTGACAAGGAACAGCTGCGCAACCTGTTCGAACGGTTTGAATTCAAAACATGGCTGCGCGAGTTGGATAGAGGAAAACAGACCTCTTCCCCTTCACAGGGGGAAGACGGTGATGGGGGTGAATTGTTCAGGGTTTTTAGCCCCTCCCTAACCCTCCCCCTGCAAGGGGGAGAGGATGCAGGTTCGCCCGCCGGTACCGACAGCGCACATTACGAAACGATACTGACCGGGGCGCAACTTGATGCCTGGATGGAAAGGATGCTCGCCGCCGACCTGGTCTGCGTGGATACCGAAACCACCGGGCTGGACATGATGAACGCGCAGCTGGTCGGCATATCGTTTGCGACCACGCCTCACCAGGCTGCCTATCTGCCGCTTGCGCATGTCTATCCCGGCGCGCCGGACCAGCTCGGTCGCGCGCAGGTACTCGCCAAGCTCAAACCATGGCTGGAAAGTGCCAGCCACAAAAAACTCGGGCAGAACCTCAAATACGACATGCACATCCTTGCCAACCACGGCATCGCGCTGGCGGGCATACACGACGACACGCTGCTGCAATCCTACGTGCTGGAAAGCCACAAGCCCCATGACATGGATAACCTTGCGCTGCGCCATCTCAACGTGAAAACCATCAGTTTTGCCGAAGTGGCGGGCAAGGGGGCGAAACAGATCTGCTTCGATCAGGTGGATATAGAGACTGCCTCACACTATGCCGCAGAAGATGCCGACATCACGCTGCAACTGCACCGGAATCTGTACCCGCAGATAGCGGTGCAGAGCGGGTTGCTGCATGTGTATCGCGACATTGAAATGCCGAGCATGCATGTGCTCTACACCATGGAACGCAACGGGGTGCTGCTCGACGCCGCGCTGCTGCAGATACAGAGCCGCGAGCTGGGTGAAAAACTGATCGCGCTGGAAGCCAAGGCGCATGAAGCGGCGGGGCAGCCGTTCAACCTGAATTCGCCCAAGCAGATACAGGAAATCCTGTTCGACAAGCTGCAACTGCCGGTCAAGAAAAAGACCCCGAGCGGTACACCCTCCACCGACGAGGAAGTGCTACAGGAACTCGCACTCGATTACCCGCTGCCGAAAATCCTGCTGGAATATCGCGGCATGGCAAAACTCAAATCCACTTACACCGACAAACTGCCGCAGATGATGGACAGAAAAACCGGGCGCGTGCATACCAGTTATTCGCAGGCGGTGGCGGTGACCGGGCGGCTGGCTTCCAGCGACCCGAATCTGCAGAACATTCCGATACGCAGTGCGGAAGGACGCCGTATCCGCGAAGCGTTCATTGCGCCACCCGGCAGCCGCATCGTGTCCGCCGACTATTCGCAGATCGAATTGCGCATCATGGCGCATCTGTCCGGCGATGCGGGTCTGCTTGCGGCATTCGCCAACAACGAAGACATTCATCGCGCCACCGCGGCGGAGATATTCATGGTCGAGCCCGCCGAGGTAAGCGGTGAACAGCGCCGTTATGCCAAGGTCATCAACTTCGGACTGATCTACGGCATGTCCCCGTTCGGCCTGGCCAAACAGCTTGGTATCGAGCGCAGTGCGGCAATCGCTTACATCGACCGTTATTTCACGCGTTATCCCGGGGTAAGAAACTATATGGACAGCACACGCGAGCAGGCCAAACAGCAAGGCTATGTCGAGACCGTTTTCGGTCGACGCCTGCGGTTGCCCGAGATCAACAGCAGCAACGGCATGCGTCGCCAAGGTGCGGAACGCGCCGCGATCAACGCGCCGATGCAGGGTACCGCGGCAGACCTGATCAAGCTCGCGATGATCGCAGTGCAGGACTGGCTGGAAACCGAAAAATTGCACAGCCGGTTGATCATGCAGGTCCATGACGAACTGGTGCTGGAAGTACCGGAGGCGGAACTGCATCTGGTCAAGAAAATGCTACCCGGGCTGATGTGCGGAGTCGCCGAACTGCAGGTACCTCTGCTGGTGGAACTGGGGGAGGGAAAGAATTGGGACGAGGCGCATTAGGGTGCCTCTTAAAACCCAACGACGTCGTCCTATATTGATATTGTTCCGCGCCTGGTCTGGCTTATAACCAGACACTTGGCCAACGCAGTTTGGCGGCTTAGTGGAATGGCTAGTAGCTTTATCAGAAATTTTGATTTTTAGAGGCACTCTAGGTATGGTTTTATTCTGTGCCAACGCGCCGGACGATACTTTGAATTACAATCGCACCCATACATCCAGCCGGAACTTATAGTGCAACAACTCACCTTTACCCGTCCTGATGACTGGCACCTGCATCTGCGCGACGGCGTGCTGATGCAATCGGTCTTGCCCGATACCGCCCGGCAATTCGCGCGCGCCATCGTGATGCCCAACCTGCGTCCGCCGGTCACCACCATTGGGCAGGCGCAGGCCTATCGTGCGCGCATCCTGGAGGCATTGCCTGCGGGTGCGAAGTTCGAGCCGTTGATGACGCTGTACCTGACGGACAACACCGGCGCGGAAGACATACGTAAAGCAAAATCCAGCGGGATCGTGCACGCGGTGAAGTTGTACCCGGCGGGAGCGACCACCAACTCCGATGCGGGCGTCACCGATCTGCGCAAGACTTATGCCGCGCTGGAAGAAATGCAATGCTGCGGCATGCCGCTGCTGGTGCATGGCGAAGTCACCGACCCGGCGGTGGACGTGTTTGACCGAGAGGCGGCATTTATCGAGTACGTGCTGCAACCACTGCTGAAAGATCTGCCGGAATTGCGCGTGGTGTTCGAACATATCACCACCAAAGGTGCTGCCCAGTTCGTGGCAAGCGCTGCGGAAAACATCGCCGCGACCATCACCGCACACCACCTGCTATACAACCGCAACGCGTTGTTCCAAGGAGGCATCCGCCCGCATTACTTCTGTCTGCCGGTGCTCAAGCGCGAGATGCACCGCGAAGCGCTGGTGAAGGCCGCGACGAGCGGCAGCAGCAAATTCTTCCTCGGCACCGACAGTGCACCGCACGCACAACACACCAAGGAAAACGACTGCGGCTGCGCCGGATGCTATACCGCCCACGCTGCCATCGAGATGTATGCCGAAGTATTCGAACAGGCCGGGGCACTCGCCAAACTGGAAGGCTTCGCCAGTTTTTACGGCGCGGATTTCTACGGCTTGCCGCGTAACACCGACAAGATCACACTGCGCAAAGAGAAATGGCAAGTGCCTGCGTCGGTGGGGTTCGGCGAGCATCGCTTGGTGCCACTAAGGGCAGGGGAGAAGATGAAGTGGAAGTTGGTTGGGTATAATGGCTAAGGGCCAACGGACTTACACATCACAGGAGGTGCTGTGCTGGCGATCTAAGGCTAGTCGGTCTACGGTTAGGCGTCATTATGAGCATTCGAGGGAAGAGGAAAAAATTCCACCCCGTTGTGACGAATCCAAGTGTAATTTCCATACTCAGCCGCCCACTTGGAATGACAAGCCGCTTCCGTTAATTCTCGACCATATTTCGGGGAACCGAAAAGATGATCGGCCAGAAAACCTTCACTATCTCTGCCCTAACTGTGATTCGCAACTGTCCACGCGCGGTGGCGCAAACAAAGGGCGAGTGCTTGAGGAGCATGAAAACGGCTTTACGCTTTTTGACAAGGACACAGGTACTCGAGGCTACACCTTCTTCCCATCCGCCGGTATAATTATGGGGGTTTCTGCAGTGATGTCATCGTCAAGTGCAAATGAAGAGCCGTCGTTGCCCAGCAAATCTGCCCAGCATCAAAAAGAGTTGGAGTAACCTGCCTAAAATACACAAGGAAAAGCAACTAGGGACAGCATTGTAGGGTGGGCATAGGGAGACCTCAAGGTCAGATTACAGCCACAGTCGCCGGACGATCAAGAAAGGAAGCTCTGGCAATGTTTGATAGGACTTGGCCGATATTTAAGATTTCGATTGCCTCATTAATGATTGACCCATAGCGACAACACACAATTTTGAATAAGCAGGGAGGTGCCACATGAAGTCAATTATTCGCTTAGGCACTTTGTTAATTTTTCTTACCATGTCAATTAACGTCAATGCAACAGACAATCCAACTTTGGACTTAGGAGAATTCAAAAAGAATCTCTACGATGAAAATGCGTACAGTGAATGCGTTTTGAAAAACACCAAAGCCAATATGAGTCCTTATGCTGTAGGTCAAATACCGGTAGCTTGTGGCATTAAGGCGACGCCGAAAAATGCCGCAACTTGAGCCCAAACGATGCTTGGTCGTGCGTAACTGAATGTAAATCAGCCAGCTTGTGGTCGCGCAAGTTTGGTGATTGCTCAACTGATTAGCCCGCGTAGGATGGGTTGAACAACGTGATATCCATCGTTTTTTTCTACGAGGGACGTGTCGTATTTTTTGGCGTAGTATTACCTGACAAAACTTTGGAGTATCACCATGAATACAACGGCTCTCGAAATCCGCCCGGACTTGAAAACACAGCTCGATCATCTGGCAGAAGAAAGCCATCGCAGCGAAAGCGACTTGGCCAACGAGGCGGTGGCACTTTACCTTGCGCAACAGCGCCGCATTACCGCGCGCATTCAGGAAGGACTGGCTCAGGCAGAGCGCGGCGAATTCGTTTCGGATGAGGAAATGGAAGCGTTCTTCGCGCGTTATACCGAGCCACATGCATGAAACTGCGGTATACGCCGCGCGCCCGGTCCGACCTTGCAGAGATTTACGATTACATCGCGCGAGAAAATTCCGGTGCAGCGCGTCGCGTTATTCTGCTGATACGCAGGACTGCCGAGTCGTTAATGGAGAATCCTCAAACCGGAAGGCCGGGCTGGGTCGAGGGAACATGCGAACTGACGATTCCTCGTTTTCCTTTCATGGTCGCTTATCGAGCCGAGGAAACTGAGGTGCAAATTCTGGCGGTGATTCATACTGCAAGATTGTGGCCGGAAGATTTCCAGGAGTGATTTTGTAAATCTTGTTACGAATTTATTATGCCACTCACACCTTACCTCAATACCACGCCCGTACACGGTAACCGTGTTTACCTGCATCCCTCCTGCCAGGTCATCGGCAACGTGACGCTGGGGGACGACAGTTCCGTCTGGTGCAATACGGTGTTGCGCGGCGACGTTAACCGTATCGTGATCGGGCGGGGCAGCAATGTTCAGGATTTGACCATAGGGCATGTATCGCACAAGACACCGGAGTACCCGGACGGCTCGCCGATTATCGTCGGCGACTACGTTACCGTCGGTCACTCGGTAATCCTGCACGGTTGCACCGTAGGCAACGAGTGCCTGATCGGCATGGGTTCCATCATCATGGACGATGCGGTCATTCCGGATCGGGTGATGATAGGCGCCGGTAGCCTGATCTCGCCGGGCAAGGTGCTGGAAAGCGGAATGCTGTACATGGGTCGTCCGGCCAAGGTGGTGCGGGCGTTGACTGGCGAAGAGGTCGCTTACCTGAAATATTCCGCCATGCATTACATCGAGCTGAAGGATAATTATCTGAAGGGTTTGCAATCATCGCCGGATGTCGTATGAACATGACTGCAAGCAATTATCAGGAAAATGTCCGCGCCAAGGTGAATCAGGAAACTGCGAAAATCGCATGGAAGGAACTGCAGCGCTTTTTCGCCGCCAGTATGGCGATCCAGGTGAGCGAAGAACTCGATCTGATCGAAGTGGCGTTCCAGGTGTCTGAAGATAACGCGACCCAGATCCGTGAATGGATGGAAAAGGGAAAATTCGGCAAGGTAAGCGATGAGCAGGCAGGCGCCTGGTTCGAGTGCGATGCGTTGCTGTGGGTCGTTGTGATCAGTCCGTGGGTGTTGGTGCAGCCGACTCGTAAATAGGGGATTCCAATGTTATCGGGACATGGTTGGTTCTACTGGGCAATACTTTCCGCGGTATTTGCGGCGATGACGGCGATCTTCGCCAAGATCGGACTGGCAGGCGTCAATTCTGATTTTGCCACGCTGATACGCACCGTTGTGATTCTGGTGGTCTTGTCGGGATTTGTGTTCTATACGGGAAAGTGGAGCGACCCTTTTGCGCTCAACTCAAAAACGTTGCTGTTCCTGGCACTGTCGGGGTTGGCCACAGGTGCTTCCTGGGTTTGTTACTTTCGCGCATTGCAGTTGGGTGCAGCCTCCAAAGTCGCGCCGGTGGACAAATTCAGCCTGGTGCTGGTCGCGATCTTTGCGGTCATCTTCCTGAACGAACGTCCCAGCATGCGG
>JBBRFZ010000002.1:0-45618 GCA_038241165.1 Burkholderiales bacterium
GGTGTGAGACCGAACTTCTTGAACTTGTCTGCCTTGCGTCCGGAGCAGTTTCCGACACCTACCACCTTTTCCGCAAGTGCCACAGTCGGAATGTTGATCACGCACTCCTTGCCGGCCATCAACATATCGAACGAGTAGTTCCGGTTGCTGATTACACAGCCTACCAGCGGGGGTTCAAATTCGAGCATGGTGTGCCATGACATGGTCATGATATTCGGGCGGCGCTTGCCGGCGGTCGTAACCATCACAACCGGACCCGGCTCGAGCAGTCGATAGACTTTGGACAATGGAAAGAATTTTTTCGGCATTTTCACACCTCGGTTATCTTGCAACGCTAAAACAGTATCCACCCCATTTATGGTTTGTCAAAACGGCGCTTCAATGGACAAGGTCAACACCTTTACGCTTAATGGATGGACGAAACTCAATTCTCGCGCGTGAAGCAGCAGCCGTTGCGCGTTATTGCCTGCGTTCCCACCGTACAGTTCATCGCCGAGTATGGGATGCCCGATGGCCGCCATATGCACCCGCAATTGGTGGGTGCGACCGGTTGCGGGCTCCAGCTCGACGCGGCTGACAGGCAAGCCACACTCGCCATGATGCGTGGAATCGTGGGCGGGATATTTAAAATAATCCAGCAGGCAATAGCGGGTGAGTGAGGGTTTGCCGGTGGCAAAATCAACCTTTTGGCGCGGTCGATTCGGCCAGTCGGAAGCCAGTGGCAGATCCACCTCTCCCGTGGTGGCCCCGACACGGCCCGAAACGATTGCGATATAGGATTTTCTTATTGCGCGCTCACGGAACAGGCATGAAAGCCGCTGGTGCATAACAGCATCCCGGGCAAACACCAGCAGGCCTGAAGTGCTCATGTCCAGACGGTGCACGCTGCGTGCATCGGGGAATTCCTTCTGTACGCGGACAGCGAGGCTGTCCGATTTCTCCAGCCCGCGTCCCGGCACAGAAAGCAGTCCGGCAGGTTTGTTCAACACCAATAGCGATTTGTCACAATAGACAATGTCGAGGCCGCAGTCGGGCGGTGGATTGTAGATTTTCCGGTGCACTATCGTATGCAATCAGTTGGCGTATAGACCACCCAGGCTAAACTGACATCCATTGATTTTCCTGCTGCATTAAATCCGCAGCCGGTTTTGCGGAAAATGTCATGCTACCGCGCATACCCGTGTTTGATGCGGGCTGACGAGATATCAAACCCGACAATATCAGCAGGGTTCCCGGCAAATGATTGCCCAAGGCTGATCGAGCCATTTCCCTGCAAGTAAATTTCATCGCGGGTGATATGGGACACATTGCCGTCGCTGAAACGAACGTAGGTTCCATTGGTACTCTGGTCAACGAGGATGAACTTGCCTAAACGCAATTCGATGCGAATATGCAAACGTGATGCAAGCTCATTCTGCACAACCAGATCACATGTATCGTCCCGTCCCAATACCACGGTTCTGCACTCTTTGTTGACCTTGATAGAGCGCCCGCGATAGCGCAAAATCATCTCATCGATATTGTCCTGGGACTTGCGGAATGCAGGCATACCGATGCGTGTGGATTGCACATCCTCCTGCTCAAGGACAATCTGGTAAAGGTCTAACCGGTCCTGCTTGCCTTTAAGCTCGGCACGCAGGATTTGACGCATTCTTTTTCGCAAATCAACCGGCAGGGCATCAAACACCGTCTGAGTCGCCATTATCTGGCCGCCGCGCGTTATAGCGGTGACGCGCGAGGCAACGTTAACGGTGTTACCGAATACATCATTGAATTCTTTGATTACAGGGCCAAAGTTGAAGCCGATACGAATGTGCAGCGGTACGCCATCCAGGGGCTGAAAATTTTCCACCGCGTCCCTGATGGAACAGGCAGCATGAAAGGCGGTTTCAGCGCTCGGGAAAGTGGCCATGACCTCGTCGCCTATAGTTTTTATCAGGGTACCCTGGCCGGCAAAAATCTTGTCGCTCATGGTGTTGATGCATTGGAAAATCAATTTTCTCGCCAGGTCGTCACCAAGATTTTCATATAGCGAGGTGCTGCCGCAAATGTCTGCAAACAGGACCGCAAGTTTTTCTACGCTTTGTGGCATATGGGATCGTTAGGTGTGCCGTAAATTTTTTCCAGGAGCTCCGGACAAGTTGATTTTTGTATTACCGATGAAGAACTAGGCTTTTTTGACGAACTCGGACTTCAGTGACATCGCCCCGATACCGTCAATCATGCAGTCGATGTCATGATCACCCTCGACAAGACGGATGTTCTTAACCTTGGTTCCCACCTTGACCACTGATGAAGAACCTTTGACCTTCAGGTACTTGACTACCGTGATGCTGTCGCAGTCATTCAGTGCATTGCCGGAAGCATCACGCACCACGCGCTTTTCGTCCGTGATTTCCTGTACGGCATCTTTGCTCCATTCATGCGCGCATTCGGGGCAGACATACATGCTGCCGTCCTCGTAGGTGTACTCGCAATTGCAGTCAGGGCATTTGGGAAAATTACTCATGATCCAGCTTCATCTTCAAATTTGTGCCGGTCGTTATCATGTCAGGAAATATCCGGCAGGCTAAAGTTTATATCCGCGATGCACCGCCACCACGCCGCCAGTCAGGTTGAAATATTCGACACGCTCCAGTCCTGCCTCTTCCATCATGCGTTTCAGCTCTTCCTGTCCCGGGTGCATGCGGATGGATTCGGCGAGATAGCGGTAGCTGTCCGCGTCGCCCGCGATGAGTTGCCCCATCCTGGGCAGTAGCTTGAAGGAGTAAAGGTCGTAGGCCTTTTCCAGCGGTTTGGCGACCTTGGAAAACTCCAGCACGATGACGCGTCCACCCGGTTTAAGCACGCGCTGCATCTCGCGCAGGGCGACGTCCTTGTGGGTGACGTTGCGCAGGCCGAATGCGATGCTGACACAATCGAAGTAGTTATCGGGAAAGGGCAGATGTTCGGCATCGCATTGTGTGACCGGCGTGGCGATTCCCTCGTCAAGCAGGCGGTTACGCCCCACGCGCAGCATGGCGTTGTTGATGTCGGTGAGTACGACCTGTCCGGTGCTGCCGACTTCCTTGAGGAACAGCCGCGACAGATCGGCCGAACCGCCGGCAACGTCCAGCACGCGCTGTCCGGTGCGCACGCCGCTGACGCTGATTGCGTAGCGTTTCCACAGGCGATGCAGGCCGGCGGACATCAGGTCGTTCATCACATCGTATTTGCTCGCGACAGAAGTAAACACACCGGCAACTTTCCTGGCTTTTTCTTCTTCTGCAACGGTCTCGAAACCGAAATGGGTGTCCGCCATTTTATGTGCTCCTGAACCAATACTTTCTCCCGCTCGCGGGAGGAAGGATAAATAAGTTAATGCGGATCGCGTGAGGCACCCGCCTCTTTCAGGCGATGCAGGTATGCCTGCCAGATATTATCCTGATGCTCACCCAGATGCCGCAGGTATGACCAGCTGTACAGCCCGGTGTCGTGGCCGTCGTCAAAGTCGATCTTGATTGCATAACTGCCCACCGGCTCTATGTTCAGCACATTAACATTGCGTTTCCCGACCTGCAGCACTTCCTGACCCGGGCCGTGTCCGCGCACTTCGGCAGACGGTGAATTGACGCGCAGAAACTCGAAGGGCAGCTTGCTGCGCAAGCCGTCCGCGAAGGCGATCTCCAACTCGCGAGATTGTTGGTGCAAAACGATTTCAGTTGGCTGTTCTATCATGAGTAACCTCTACAAATTCATTTTTCGGGCGAATCGCGGCGTCGCGTGCTCGCTCATTCTTTGTCTATCGATGTGATATGCCTCGTCATTCGCTGTGCGGCTCCTTGCGCTTCATCCCGAAATTCTGAATTTTTAGAGGCTACTAAATTTATTTATAGCGAACGGATCTTTTTCAATAGCGCGGTAGTGGAACGTTCATGTAAAAAAGGGATGCTGTGCACCGTGCCGCCCCAGCTTTGTGTTTCGGCGGCGCCAACAATGTTTTTCGGACGCCAGTCCCCGCCTTTGGCCAGCACTTCGGGTTTGCAGGCGAGGATCAAGTCAAGCGGTGTATCCACGTCGAATTTTACCACCATGCTGACCGATTCCAGCGCGGCGAGTACCATCATGCGATCCTGTTCAGGGTTGATCGGCCGGTCATCGCCCTTGCCTTGCCTTTTAACCGAGGCATCGCTGTTCACACCGATGATCAGCGAGGCACCCAGTGCACGGGCCTGCGCGAGATAAGTCACGTGGCCGCGATGCAGAACATCGAAACATCCGTTGGTGAATACCAGCGGGCGGTGCAAGGCGGCTATACGCTCAGCCAGTTCGCCGATCAGGCATATTTTGTGTTCGAAGGCGGGTGCGGGATACATTCAGTCGGGATATTCAAACAGTACGGGCATGCAATGTGCCGTTTTTACAAACAACGGTGAGGTGACCCATGCGGTCATTCCCCCAGTAGAAGAAAATCGATGATATCGCACAGACAGTGCAGGCTTAACAAATGGACTTCCTGAATGCGCGCGGTGCTTTGTGCATCCACGCAGATCAGCACATCATCGTCACGCAGCACGCGCGCCATTTCACCGCCGTCGCGTCCGGTCAGCGCAATCACACGCATATCGCGTTCGTGGGCGGCATGGATGGCGGCCACCACGTTCGGCGAGTTGCCGCTGGTGGAAATTGCCAGCAGGCTGTCGCCGGGCAAACCCAGCGCACGAACCTGTTTGGAAAATATCTGGTTGTAGTCGTAATCATTGGCAATCGAGGTCAGCACCGAACTGTCGGTGGTCAGTGCAACACACGCCAGGCCGGGACGCTCTTTTTCGAAACGGTTGAGCAATTCCGCTGCAAAATGCTGGGCGTCAGCCGCCGAACCGCCATTCCCGCAGGCCAGAATCTTGCCGTCGTTGGTGACGCAGTCGAAAAAGATTTGTGCACTGTCGGCGATGGGTTTTGCCAGCCCGTCCTTTACCTTCAGCTTGATCTCAGCGCTGTCCTTGAAATGCCTGATGATGCGTTTGTTGATGTCCATGATGTGCCGTTGCGTAACCGATAAGCGTGAATATTAACCGAATCAGGCATCAAACGCATTCTTGAGCCATTGCATGTTGCGTTCTTCCACACCGTCCAGCAGGACAACATCGAAGCGACATGCCGGGATACGGGCAAGACTGGCAAGATATTGTTGCGCGGTACTGATGATGCGCTGTTGCTTGCGTGCATCAATGCTGGCTGCTGCACCGCCAAAGCCGCCATTGCGCCGCAAGCGCACCTCGATGAATACCACCGTTGTCCCATCCTGCATGATCAAATCGATTTCGCCAAAACGGCCGCGATAATTTTGCACGATCAATCTTAAGCCCTGCTGCTGCAGATACTGCACAGCCAGTTGTTCGGCCTGTGCGCCCTGTGTGATCATGGCCGGGTGGTTGGCTGGCCGGGAAACATCAGTGGAGCGGGCGTTGCATCGGCTGGTGCATTGGTCAGTTGTGCGCGGCCCTGGGCAAATACGGCCGGAATCGCGGTGCGTTCGAAATTGTGACCGTTGAGCTGAATTTGGCCGCTTACGCCATCCAGCGGCAAATCGGTATTGAGATTGCCCACAAGCATCAATTCAATCAACCGGAACGAGTCTATTCCCAATGCGTAAAGTCGCTCACGGCTGGCCGAAAGCGGCGGATTGGGTTGCGGATAAATCATCACGGCGGGGTGGTCGGGTTGCAACAGCCATGGCATATCGACAAAGCGGACGCCACTCAGATCGTAATTGGCCAGCACGTTATCGTTTCCGGTGAAGACCTGTGAAGTGGCATATACCGGTATCTTATTGGGCAGATAAGGGCGAATAAGACGCGAATTTTCGGCATCGGTAGCGAGAAATACCATGGTGTCAGTTATGTCGGCAATATCGGCAAACACCGAGGGGTCGCCGTTGTATTCGATCTCGCGCAAAATGCCCCTGTTTGCACCCTGTGCCGAATTTGTCCATTCTTCCCCAAAGGCCGACTGCAAACGCTGGGACAGCGGCATGTGGGAGGTAATGATGATGGCCTGATGCAGGCCCTGCTGTTTGGCCATTTGTGCAACTTGCCGCGCTTCGGATTCAATTGCCATGCCGAAAAAATACAATTGCGGGGCAAATTGACCGTCCACGATGTTCAATGCAAGTGTCGGAACCGGAATGTCCCGGTCGGCTGCCAGCGCGCTGACGCCGTTACGCGTTAACGGTCCCACCACAGCGCGTGCGCCGTTGGCGATAGCCTGGCGATAAGCGGAAACGACGCTGGAGTTTTCGTCAAAGTCACTGTAAACGCGTATCGGCATCATCAATCTTTTGTGATTCGAATCAGCAGCGGCAAAAAATCCCTGCTGAACTGCATTGGCTGCGGGGCCGAATATTTCCGATTTCAC
Organism: Burkholderiales bacterium; assembly: GCA_038241165.1. Lineage (GTDB taxonomy): Bacteria > Pseudomonadota > Gammaproteobacteria > Burkholderiales > Gallionellaceae > Gallionella. The sequence continues at coordinate 6,397 of JBBRFZ010000002.1, forward strand.
CGGCAGCAGTAGCGCGATGTGTGGAAAGGGCGTCACATTGGGGAGCACGACAGGGGCAGGTATTTCAGGTGTTGCGGGCGCTGCAACCACGCCGGAAGCGGCAGCAGGTTGTTCAATAACAACCGGCGGTGACGCGGGCTGCATCTGCGGTACAGTGCTGGTACAGGCGTATAGTGAGAACAGAGTCGAGAGTAAGAGGAGTAAACGTTGCATAGCAAACATCCGCAAAAGTTGGAACCCGCATTATATGTAGTTGCCACCCCGATAGGAAATTTGAGTGATATCACCCTGCGCGCACTCGTGGTGCTGGGCGCCGCAGATGTGCTGGCCGCTGAAGATACACGCAACACCTCACATTTGTTGGCTCACCACGCTATCAGCGCGAAAAAACTGATTGCGCTGCATCAGCATAACGAACGGGGTGCGGCTGAAAAAATCATCGCGCTTCTGCAGGCCGGGCAAAGCGTGGCATTTGTCAGTGATGCGGGAACGCCGGCAATTAGCGACCCGGGCGCATTGCTGGTGCAGGCGGTGCGTGCTGCGGGTCTGCGTGTCGTCCCGATACCCGGTGCGAGTGCTGCGGTAGCAGCCTTGTCTGCGTCCGGCTTGAACGAGCCGCATTTTATGTTCTACGGATTTTTGCCCAACAAATCCGCAGCAAGGTGCACCGTGCTGCAATCGTTGATCAGCTACCCTTGCACGCTGGTATTTTACGAAGCGCCGCACCGCATCGTCGAATGTGTCGCAGATTTGTGCGCAGTTTTGGGGGGCGAACGGCAGATCGTGCTGGCCCGTGAAATCACCAAACTGTTCGAGACGATACATGCCTGCGCATTGTCCGATGCCGAAGCTTGGCTGCAATCCGACAGCAATCAGCAACGCGGTGAGTTTGTCGTGATGGTTTCCGGTGCGGTACCAGAACCGGGTTTGTCTGTTGAGACCCTGTCCATACTTTCCACGCTGCTCGACGAACTGCCGCTCAAGCAGGCGGTGCAACTCGCTGCAAAGATTACCGGAGCCAGCCGTAACGAGTTGTACCAACGGGCACTGCAAATCAAAAACCCTGATTAATCCGGGGGAATCGACACATCTTGTTTTACTTTCAAACAACTGTTTGATACAGTGAATGGGTTAAAACTTTGCATCACCCGGTTGATATTTTAAAGAACTGTTGAACCATGGAGAAACAAATAATAAAAATAACTGTTGTTCTGGCACTCGCCGTGCTGATGACGGGATGTGCTGTGGGCCCCGATTTCCATAGGCCGGCGCCCCCTGCCGTGAAAGGTTACACCGCCGGGCCATTGCCTACCCACCCTTCTTCAACGGATGCCGCGCAGCAGTTCGCGGAAGGCCGTGATATTCCTGCGCAGTGGTGGACGCTGTTCCATTCGCCGGCACTTAACCAACTGGTCGAGCAGTCGTTGAAGGCTAATCCCAATCTGCAGGCGGCACAGGCTACTTTGCGGCAGGCACAGGAAAATGTGTATGCGTCTGAAGGAACGCTGTTCCCCAGCGTCAATGCCAACGGATCAGTCATGCGGCAAAAGACCAGCGGCGCCCAGAACGGACAGAAATTCCCGGGCTCGTTGTTTACACTCTATAACGCATCGGTCAGTGTTTCCTATGGCCTGGACCTGTTCGGCATAGCCCGCAGGGGTCTGGAAACGGTGGAGGCGCAGCAGGAGTTCGAGCGCTTCCAGCTCGAAGGCGCCTATCTGACCCTGACAGCGAACGTGGTGACCACGGCAGTGCAGGAAGCTTCGCTGCGCGCGCAGATTGCGGCAACCCGGGACATCATCGATGCCGAAGCCCAGCAGTTGGACATGTTGCAGAAGCAATACAGTGTGGGCGCGGTTTCGCGATCCAGCGTGCTGGCCCAGCAAACCGCGCTGGCGCAAACCCGCGCCGGCTTGCCGCAGCAGGAAAAGCAGCTGGCCCAGATACGCAATGAACTGGCCGCACTTGCAGGCTATTTCCCGAGCGAAAATGGCGCGGCAGCATTTGATCTCGAGATGCTGCAACTTCCGCAGGAATTGCCGGTAAGTTTGCCTTCCAAACTGGTTGAGCAGCGTCCCGATATTCGAGCCGCGGAATCCCAGTTACATGCTGCCAGTGCCGAGATCGGTGTAGCCACGGCCAGCATGTTCCCGCAACTTACTCTCAGCGCCGGAGCGGGATCGGTTGCCAACAGTGCCGGCAGCTTGTTTTCAGCAGGAAGCGGGATATGGAACGTTGGTGCAGGGCTGGTACAGCCGATTTTCCGCGGTGGTACGCTACTGCACCAAAAACGTGCCGCGGTCGCCGCATACGATGCCGCCGCTGCGCAATATCGCAGCGTCGTGTTGTCGGCTTTCAAGGACGTAGCCAATGTGCTGGATGCGCTGCAGTCCGATAACGACATCTTTGAAGCGCAGACGGCAGCTGCACAATCGGCAACCGAGAGTCTCGACATTACGCGCAAACAGTACCAGATTGGGGCGGCAAGTTATCTGTCATTGCTCAACGCCCAGCAGGCGTATCAGCAAACCCGGATCGCTCTGGCGCAGGCGCGTGCCACCCGTTATGCCGATACGGCCGCGCTGTTCCAGTCGCTGGGTGGAGGCTGGTGGAATCGTGACGATGTGTCAGACCAGACCGGTCACAAAATATCAGGGGTAGACAAACAATGAGTATCGTAACCATACAGCAGCATTTAATACGGAGACAGCAACAATGACAAAACGAATGGTGATCATGCTCGTTTTGGCCGGGTTGGTATTTGGCGGCATATTCGGCTACCAGGCGTTCAAGGGGCGCATGATGAAAAAGTACATGTCTTCCATGGGCAATGCGCCGCAAACGGTTTCAACCACTGACGCCGGCTATCAGGAATGGCTGCCGCAACTGGAGGCGGTCGGCAGCCTGCGTGCAATCAATGGTGTCCAGGTCAGCCCTGAAGTGTCCGGCACCGTTGCCGCCCTCAATTTCAGGCAGGGTCAGGATGTCAAGAAAGGAGAGATGCTGGTGGAACTGGTTGCCGATAGTGACGTCGCCAGACTGCACTCGCTTCAGGCTGCTTCCGCATTGGCCAAGAGCACATACGCGCGCGACAAACAGCAATTCGAATTCAAGGCGGTCAGCCAGCAGGTGCTGGATATAGACAAGGCGAATCAAATGCAGGCCGACGCTGCCGTGGCGGAACAGCAGGCAATGGTGAACAAGAAATACATCCGCGCGTTATTTTCGGGACGCGTCGGCATACGCGAGGTGAGCGTTGGACAATACCTGAATGCCGGTACGCCGGTCGTATCTCTGCAGGCTTTGGATCCGATCTACCTGGATTTTTCGGTGCCGCAGCAGAATATCAGCATAATACATGCAGGCCAGAAAGTGTCGGCCAAGACCGATGCCTATCCGGGCGAGCAATTTGACGGAAAGATTTTCGTGATCAATCCCGAGGTGGATACCGGTACGCTCAACGTGAAGGTGAGGGCTGAACTGAAAAATCCCCATCATCTCTTGCTTCCAGGCATGTACGCTACCGTGGACATCTCCACTGGCAAGCCGCAGCGCTATATCACGCTTCCGCAGACGGCGGTTTCCTATAACCCGTATGGAAACATCGTGTTCCTGGCCGAACAGCAGGGCACGGACGACAAGGGCAAGCCTAAACTCATCGTCAAGCAGGAATTTGTCACGACCGGTGACACACGCGGCGACCAGGTGGCCATACTCAAGGGGGTGAAAGAAGGAGACGTCGTGGTTACTACGGGCCAGGTCAAGCTGCATAACGGCTCGCCCGTTACCGTCAACAACGAGATCCAGCCGAGCAATGATGCACATCCCGAACCCAAGGATGAATAACACGGAACTGCCGCAATGAAATTTACCGATCTATTCATCCGGCGGCCGGTACTGGCCATTGTTATCAGTCTGGTGATACTGGTGCTGGGTTTGCGCTCGTTCGGCGTCCTGCCGGTACTTCAATTTCCGCGCACGCAGAATGCGGTGATCACCGTGACCACGATCTATGCGGGCGCCGACCCCGATTTGGTCGCCGGTTTCATCACCACACCGCTGGAAAATGCGATCGCCCAGGTCGATGGCATCGACTACATGTCCTCGACCAGCACCAACAGCAGCAGCCAGATCTCCGTTACCCTGAAGCTGAATTACGATTCGGACAAGGCGTTGACCGAGATCAATGCGCAGATCAGTTCGGTGCTCAACCAGTTGCCGCCGCAGACGCAAAAACCGGTCATGAAAATCAGCATCGGCGCGACCCTTGATGCCATGTATATCGGTTTTTCCAGCAAAGTGTTGCCGTCCAACAACATTACCGATTACCTGCTGCGCGTTGTTCAGCCCAAGCTGCAGGCGGTAGATGGCGTGCAGACCGCCGAACTGCTTGGCGCGAAAAACTTCGCGCTACGCGCATGGCTGGACCCCAGGAAGCTGGCCGCCTACGGCCTGACTGCGACTGATATCAGCGCCGCGCTTGCACAAAATGATTTTCTGTCAGGTGTGGGTAATACCAAGGGCATGATGGTGCAGGTCAATCTTAATGCTTCAACGAATCTGCACTCGGAAGAGGAGTTCCGCAATCTGGTGATCAAGCAATCGAACAATGCCATTGTACGATTGAAGGATGTCGCCAATGTTACGCTGGGGGCAGATGACTATGACACCGAGGTGGCATTCGACGGAAACAGCGCGGTGTATGTCGGCATCCAGGTGGCCCCCACAGCCAATTTGCTCGATGTGATCAAGCGGGTTCGTGATCTGATGCCGGAACTTCAGGCTCAACTGCCGCAGGGTATCGAAGGCAAGATCGTCTACGATTCCACCAAGTTCGTGAACAGCTCCATCCACGAGGTGATCAAGACCCTGTCCGAAGCATTGATGGTGATCATTCTGGTGATATTTGCCTTCCTCGGCTCGCCCCGTTCGGTGCTGATTCCCGTGATTGCGATTCCACTGTCGCTGATCGGCACCTTTGCCATCATGCTGGCCCTGGGATTTTCGATCAATTTGTTGACCCTGCTTGCCTTCGTGCTTGCCATCGGACTGGTGGTGGACGATACCATCATCGTGGTCGAAAACGTTAATCGGCATATCGAGGAAGGCATCGCACCGATGCAGGCAGCGATCAATGGGGCGCGCGAACTGGCAGGCCCGATCATCGCCATGACCATCGTGCTAATCTCGGTGTATGTGCCGATCGGATTCCAGGGCGGACTTACCGGCGCCCTGTTCACCGAATTCGCGTTTACCCTGGTCGGCACCGTCACTATTTCCGCGATCATCGCGCTGACCCTGTCGCCAATGTTGTGCTCGCGCCTGCTCAGGCCGCATCTCGCAACGGATACCAGTCTGGAATCCCGTGTCGTGCATTTCATCGATGCCAGCTTCGAAAAGGTACACCGCCGCTACGCGCGCCTGCTGCACGGCTCGCTCGATTTCCTGCCGGTGACAGCGGTGTTTGCGCTGATCGTGCTGGGCAGCATCTATTTCCTGTATGCCGCCGCAAAACATGAACTGGCGCCACAGGAAGACCAGGGCGTCATCATTGCCTCATTGACTGCTGCGCCCGACTCGACCCTGCAGCAGCGCGAGCCCTATGCGAAGCAGAATTACCAGATCTTTGCCGGACACCCCGAGACTGACCACGTATTCCAGATTGACATGCCCGGCCGGATGATTGCCGGTATGGTGTTGAAACCGTGGGATGAACGCAGCAAGACGGCCAGTCAGTTGCAACCGGTGGTTCAGCAGCAATTGGGCCAGATCGCCGGTGCACAGGCTGTGGCATTTCAGCCGCCTTCGCTGCCCGGCAGCCGCGGACTGCCGATACAGTTCGTGATCGGCACCACCGAACCTTTTGAACGATTGAACGACGTGGTGCAGGAATTTTTGCAGAAGGCACAGAAGAGCGGCATGTTCATGTTTATCAATTCGGACCTGCGCATCGACCTGCCGCAATCCACCGTGGTGATCGACCGCAACAAGGCCGCCCTGCTGGGTCTGTCCATGCAGGACATCGGCAATTCGCTTTCAGCCATGCTGGGCGGCGGCTATGTCAATTACTTCAGCCTGGCGGGACGCTCTTACAAGGTGATCCCGCAGGTGCAACAGCGTTACCGCTTGAACACTTCGCAGCTGCTCAATTATTACGTCCGAACCGCCAGCGGCAAGTCGGTACCGTTGTCCAGCGTCGTTCACATCACCTCTAAAACGACTCCGGAATCTCTGAACCATTTCCAGCAACTTAACGCGGCGACAGTTCAAGGAGTTGCTTTTCCCGGGGTGACGACCGGGGAAGCACTGGGTTATCTCAAGGACCTGGCCGACAAAACCCTGCCACAGGGCTATTCGGTGGATTACGGCGGGCAGTCCCGACAGTTCATGCAGGAATCCAGCGGCTTTATCGCGATGTTCTCGTTCGCGCTGGTCATCATTTTCCTGGCGCTCGCAGCCCAATTCGAAAGTTTCCGTGACCCGCTCATCATCCTGGTGTCGGTGCCGATGTCGATCGCCGGGGCGATGATTTTCATCAGCCTCGGGGTTGGCGGTTCCAGCCTGAATATTTACACCCAGGTCGGTCTGGTGACCTTGATGGGACTGATCAGCAAGCATGGTATCCTGATCGTGCAGTTTGCCAACAACCTGCGCCAGGAAGGCAAGAGCAAGCGCGAGGCAATTGAGGAAGCCGCCGGCATCCGCTTGCGACCTATCCTGATGACGACCGCTGCGATGGTGCTGGGGGTTATCCCATTGATCACCGCCAGTGGTGCAGGCGCAGAATCGCGTTTCAACATGGGTCTGGTGATCGCCAGCGGACTCGCCATCGGTACCCTGTTCACGCTGCTCGTGGTGCCTGCGGTATACATGCTGCTTGCCAGCAATCAAGTGAAACAAATTGAATCTGTCGATGCCGGTTAAACAGGGGAATATCCAGGAAGCACATGGCACAGCGCTGCAACGCAACTCTGCAAAATGTTTGCAGGTGAAAGCCACTTTTCGGCAGGCAGCACATCGCGGGAGACCGCTAGAAAATGATGACTGAGGCGGAAATAAAAAGCACAAGTGAACAAACCCGTTTGCGTTTGCTTGATGCGGCACGCGAGGTGTTTGCGGAGCACAGTTTTCAGGGTGCGACGGTGCGCGAGATTTGCCGCCGTGCAGATGCCAACGTCGCAGCGGTTAACTACCATTTTGGCAGCAAGGACGAACTGCTTGCCGAAGCCCTGAACTTCGCGCCACTTGCTGCACTGCAGAAGGCCAACCTCAATTTGGCCGAATGTCCCAGAGTTCGGTTGCGCTTGTTTCTGCGCGATTTCATGGTGATGCTGCTGGATGAAAAAAATTCTTCATCGCAATGCAGAATCATGGCGCGCGAGCTGGCTGACCCGACTCCCGCGCTGGACAAGATTGTACGTGAAGCCATTGCGCCGCTGCACAAGTTTTTGGGCCGTCTGGTGCGTGAGATCGTCGGAGATAAAGTCGGCGCAGCAGAGCTGCGCCGCTGTGTGCACAGTATCGTCGGCCAGTGTCTGTTCTATCGCCATTCACACCCGGTGTTGCAGCGTCTGCATCCCAGATTGCGCTATGACCACAGGGAAATCGAGGCGATAGGAGAGCATATCGCGGAATTTTCCCTGGCCGGGATAAGCTATCTCGATCAAGCCTGTCGAACCTGAATTAATTATCAGATTCGGCACATGCCGACGGGAGTGCTGTTCTCAAAATCCCGACCCCAGAATGAAAATCATGAGTACATCGTCTGCACAGCGAGAGCAGTCACGGGGCGAAGAAATCGCCAACAGTATCAGCCACGGTATCGGGTTGATCGCGGCGCTTGCGGCAACTCCGCCTCTGGTTCTGGATGCGATAAGGCGCGGATCCCCGGCTTATATTGTCGGGGTGAGCGTTTTCGCCACTACCATGGTGTTGCTTTACCTTGCTTCAACCCTCTATCACGCGCTTCCTGTGGGCAAAACCAAACGCGTGTTCCGCATCATTGAACATTCGGCGATCTTTCTGCTGATCGCCGGTACCTATACGCCGTTTACGTTGGGCGTACTTCGCGGTGCGTGGGGCTGGGCCCTGTTCGGGCTGGTCTGGGGTATTGCACTGGCCGGCGTTGCATTGAAGGCATTTGAGAAGATTTCTCATCCCGTCATTTCAACCGGCCTCTACCTGTTCATGGGCTGGCTCATTCTGATCGCAGCCAATCCGATGTATGAGCGCGTGCCGCTATCCGGCCTGTTATGGTTGGTCGCGGGAGGGGTGGCATACACGGTCGGTGTGGCTTTCTTCGTGGCGGATTCGCGCGTGCGCTATAGCCACTTTATCTGGCATCTGTTTGTGATGACGGGTACCGCATGCCATTACTGGGCAGTGTTCAGGTATGCGGCCTGAACCCTGGACAGCAACCAGTGGTATCAGGATGCGGGTAGAATCATGTCATGAAAACAAATCGGCTCGCCCAGGTTGCCCTGCTGCTGTGGGGTGTCACGATTACCGTACTGGTATGGTTCTTCCTGCGCGGGAGTACCGCTGCGGGTACGGACCACAGAATCGCGATCATGTTGCATCCTGCCGAGCGTGAGTTGGTATTGTCCGAAATGCGCGGTCTGTTAGTCGCGACACAGGGAATTCTGGAGGGTGCCAACCAGGGTGATATACCGCATATCATCAAGGCTGCACGCTCAGGAGGCATGGCCGGTACAGCGGAGGTCAATCCGGCGTTGATGGCAAAACTGCCCCTGGAATTCAAAGCGCTGGGGATGAGCGTACACCACGACATGGATGCGATCGCCAAGGCTGCGGATGACGGCAGACCGACGGCGGAACTGTTGAAAATGACATCGGACACTTTGACGAAATGCGTTGCCTGCCACGCAGCGTGGCAGCTCAAGACGGCTAAATAACGCGGGTACGCTGCGGGCTTGCTTTAAGGCTTGGCCTTGCCCTTGGCCACCTTTTTCACAACAGCCTTCTTTGTGGCTGGCTTCGTCACCTTACCGGCCGCAACTTTCCTGGCGGCGGGTTTGGCTGATTTTGTTGCGGTCTTGGCAGCTTTCGTCTTGGGCTTGTCCACCTTGGTTTTTGTCGCCTTGGGTGTAGCCTTGGCTTTGATGGTTCGGCCCGGCTTTTTGCTGCCCGACCCCTTCACCGCCTTGGCCGCGATCAATTCCAGTGCTTCTTCCAGCGTGATGTCATCAGGAGACACGCCCTTGGGGAGTGTTGCGTTGATCTTGCCGTGGCGGGCGTAGGGGCCGTAGCGGCCGCTGCATATCTCCACGCTGGCCTTATCGTCAGGATGATCGCCCAGCACGCGCAATACAGTGTTGCCATCACGAGCTTGTGACAATAATTCCACCGCGCGTTCCAGACTGATGTCAAAGATGCTGTCAGTGCGCGGGATGGATTTGAACTTGCCGTCGTGACCGATGTAAGGACCAAAGCGCCCGATATTGACGATGACTTTTTTGCCGGTTTCGGGGTGCAAGCCGATTTCGCGCGGCAGGGACAACAACTTCAACGCACTGGCCAGGTCGGCTTGTTCCAGCGGCATTTCCTTCGGCCATGAAACACGCTTGGGTTTGAGTTTTTCGCCTTCCACCACCTCGCCGAGCTGGACGTAGTGGCCATAGGGTCCGCGCAGCAACAGCACGGCTTGCCGGGTGTCAGGATGTAAACCCAGTTCCACCCGTGCCGATGCATCGTCCTGTGATTCGCCGCCGAGGCTGCGTTTGTACTTGCATTCCGGATAGTTGGTGCAACTGATGAAGCTGCCGTAACGGCTGAGCTTTTTGGCGAGCGGCTTTCCGCATTCCGGACAGGCCTCGTCTATCAACTCGACCGGACGTTCGATGTCGGCCTTTTCCTTGATCAGTTTGGAGAAGCCCTTCCAGAACTCGTCCATCACCCCGATCCAGTCACGCTTTCCTTCGGAAACTTCATCGAGTTCGTCTTCGAGGTGGGCGGTGAAATCGTAATCCACATAGCGGGTGAAATGGTCGGTAAGAAAGCGCGTGACGACGCGGCCGACATCGGTCGGCATGAAGCGCTTCTTGTCCAAAATGGCGTATTCACGGGCTTGCAGCGTGGAGATGATGGCCGCATAAGTCGATGGCCTGCCTATGCCATATTCTTCCAGAGACTTGACCAGGCTCGCTTCGGAGTAGCGCGGGGGCGGCTGGGTAAAGTGTTGTTCACCATAAAGTTTGTCGATAGGCAACACATCGCCTTCGGCCAGCGGTGGCAGTTTGCCGCTTTCTTCCTCGGTCGCGTCGTCCACGTCTTCCATATATACACCGATGAATCCGGGAAATACCAGTACCTGGCCGTTGGCGCGGAACAGCGTGTTGTCGCCGCCCAGTCGAATGTCCAGGCTGACTGTGTCGAAGCGTGCCGGCGCCATCTGGCAGGCCAGTGTGCGCTTCCAGATCATTTCGTAGAGGCGTGCCTGATCGGCGGTCAGGTAGTTGCGCATGCTGTCCGGGGTGCGCTCGATAGAAGTCGGGCGGATCGCTTCGTGGGACTCCTGGGCATTCTTGGTTTTGCTCTTGAAGGTCGGTTGGATACCCGGCAGGTATTCAGGCGAGAAATTGTTGCCGATGTAATCGCGGATCTCCTGCACGGCTTCTTTCGCCAACGATACCGAGTCGGTACGCATATAGGAGATCAGGCCGACGGTCTGCCCGCCGATGTCCACGCCTTCATACAGCGATTGCGCGGTGCGCATGGTACGGTCGGCGGTCATACCGAGTTTTCGTACAGCTTCCTGTTGCAGCGTGGAGGTGGTGAACGGTGCGGCTGCATAACGTTGTTTGGCCTTCTTTTCCACGCGTACCACCTTGGGCGGCAGCTTCGCATCGTTGAGTTTGGCCTGGATTGCGTCATATTCTGCCTGACTGGCTATGCTTAATTGCTCGAGCTTCTTGCCTTGGTACTGGAACAGCTTGGCGGTGAACGGCTGGTGATCCTTGTGGGTGTCCAGATGCACGCTCCAGTATTCCTGGCTTTTGAACGCCTCGATTTCCAGCTCGCGCTCGACGATCATGCGCAGCGCGGGGCTTTGCACGCGCCCCGCCGAAAGCCCCGGGCGGATCTTGCGCCACAGCAACGGCGACAGATTGAAACCGACCAGGTAGTCCAGCGCGCGTCGCGCCTGCTGTGCATTTACCAGTGGTTGCGCGATCTCGCGGGGGTGAGCGACCGCTTCGCGCACCGCAGACTGGGTGATTTCGTAAAACACCACGCGTTGCATGCTTTTGCCTTTCATGCCGCGTTTGGCTTTGAGCAATTCCGAAATGTGCCAGGCGATCGCTTCACCCTCGCGATCCGGATCGGGTGCCAGAAAGATGTGATCTGCAGCAACAGCAGCTTTGGCAATTGCATCCATGTGTTTGCTGTTGCGCGCGATGGTCTCGTATTTCATCGCGAAACCGTTTTCGGTATCGACTGCGCCGGTCTTGGGAATGAGGTCGCGCACGTGCCCGTAAGAGGCAAGGATTTCGAAATCCTTGCCCAGGTATTTTTGCAGCGTCTTGGCTTTGGCCGGGGATTCGACGATCAATAAGTTGGTTGCCATGCGAGTGTGCTTTTTCTGGATACCGGGTTCAATGCAGTTGTGCGGAATGTAACGGTGTAAGCAATTCTTCTATCAGCAGCGGATCAAGATCCTGATGCCGGTTCCACAACACCATCAACATGATCAGCTTGAGTTTATCGAGTGCCAGGTTATCCTGTTTCAGCGCGACGGAACGGTCGATGATCATCTCGCGTTCGACGGCGGAAATTAAGTGCTGTTGTTCGGAAAACACCAGGAACTGTCGCGCTTCATCGCTGATCAATTGCAATTCCAGATCGGCAAAATGACGCTGGCCCGCGTGCTCAAGGCTGTCGGGATAGCTGTCGGGATTCTGTTCCTGCAATGCCGACAACCAGGTCAGCGCCTCGCTGATTTCGTCGCCCTCAAAGCCGGCTGCAGAGAGCTTCCGTGACAGTTTGTCCGGTTCGGGATAGCTGCCTGCATCAAAATAACTTTCAAACAGGTACATCAGGATTTCAAACATGATTTGCGCAGTGAGTTAATGGATTCGTTGATATAAACCGCCGGGTAGCACGCTGATGCGGCCGTCCAGTTCAAGTGTCAACAGCATGGCGGATAGCTCGGCTACCGTCAAGCCGCAGCGCACACTGAGTGTATCCGCGTCCACCGGATCGAAGCCGAGATGCTCAAGTAGTGCGGAGTCAGAGCCTTGCGGATCTGCCTGTTGAGCGGGTGAAACACGCTGCCCGCCCAGTTCTTCGAGAATATCCTGGGCGGTCTCAACCAGTTTGGCGCCCTGTTTGAGCAATGCGTGGCAGCCTTTGCTTTGCGGCGCATGTATCGAACCGGGAATGGCAAACACCTCTCTGCCCTGTTCCAGAGCAAGCCGTGCGGTGATCAATGAACCGCTTTGCAAAGAGGCTTCCACCACCAGACAACCGAGACTCATACCGCTGATCAGGCGATTGCGGCGTGGAAAGTTGGCCGCCAGCGGCGGTGTGCCAAGCGGAAATTCGGAGATCAGCGTGCCGTGTTGCGCAAGCGTATGAGCGAGATCACGGTTGGAGGCAGGATAGACCTTGTCCAGACCGGTACCGACCACGGCGATGCTGCTGCCCTGCCCACGCAATGCGCCGCGATGGGCGGCGGCATCGATACCGTGCGCCAGGCCGCTGATGATGCACAGCCCGGCATCGCTCAGTGATTTGGCAAATGCCTCGGCATTATGGATTCCCTGGGGCGTGGCGCTGCGGCTGCCAACGATGGCCAGCGCGGCTTGATTGAGCAAATCCACCCGACCTTTCACATAAAGCAACAGCGGGGGATCGGGGATGTTCAGCAGTGCCTGCGGATAGCCGCTATCCGCAAGGGTGACGACATGATTGTTGTTGTCTTCCAGCCAGGCCAGTGCAGGGTTGAGGGCGTCGTCGGAGATTCCCTTTTTGATTTCGGCGGCGACATCCGGTTTGACGAAGGATTTGAGTGAACTCACAGAAGCGGCGAGAACCGCGTCAGGTGAACCGAGTTCCTTTAACAGGCGACGTGCGCCTTCGCCGCCCAAACCGCGCGTCAGGCTGAGTGCAAACCAAGCTTTGAGTGAAGGATCAAAATTCACCGGGAGCCTCCAGGAATACTGAAACTTTGTTCTGCCGCGTCACAAAAGCGGGTAACGCAGAAAGTTTTCACGCAACGCGGCATAGTCAGCCATTTGGTTGCTGAAAGTCGGAATGAGAGTCAGATATTGAGGTATCCCACGCGGGATTAGGGATTTTTGGCGCTGTCAAGCAACTGTACCGGGAGGCGGGTCTCCATGACCAGTGCGTAGGACACCTTGTCGAACACGCGGAAAGCGAACGCCAAGCCATATCGCTCATCGGGCAAGGTGTAATTTTCACCCCCACTCTTGACCACTTCACCTTTGTGATACAGCGCAAGGACATGGCCCTTTTTCAGCCCGTCGCGCGCACCTTTGTTGAGTGTGATGACGGTATTTTGCCCGCCCTGGGATACGCCGCCATAGATAGAAATCACGGTTGCGGAAATCTTGCTTTCCGGCGCGCGCGGTAAATAATTGGTAATCTCGTCCTCGGAATGCAGGATCAGGCGGTCACCCGCATTGATTTCCTCGACGGCATGGGTGATTGTGACGGTGCTGACATCCCCAAAGTGTGTTACCTGGGCGTTACCCAGATAGATGGCTTCGATACCCAGAACTTCATCGGTGACCGGGTCTACAAAAGTTTTGCCCGGGCGGTAAATTTGCCACTGGTCACCCTTGTCGGCAGGCAGGTTTTTGACAAAAGCGGTATCGCCGTTGCCGAGTATCACGCGTCCTTCGCGGGCACCGATCAATGTCGGAGCATTTTTCAGCCCATCTTTTTCAACGATCAGCGGTCGGGTCAGGAATGGCGCGATGGCGCTGGCCGGTATGCTCGGAATCGCATCGTGAGAGCTTTGCTCTATACGTACCTTGGGATAAAGTACAACGGTATTGCCCGTTTCGCCCACACTGCTCGCCGCGCCCACGCCGCTCGCGGCAGTGGTTGCACCCGGCTCGCCGAAACTCAGAGTACCGTTTTTGCGATCGAGGTAAATTACGTCGCCGGGATAGATCCAGTGCGGATCCTTGATGGTATCCTTGTTCAGCCCCCAGATATGCGGCCATCTCCAGGGATCTTTGAAGAACGTGCCGGAGATGTCCCACAGGGTATCGCCCTTGACCACGATGTGCCGATCAGGCGCATCGCTGCGAATGTTCAGGCCGATATCGGATGGACTCCCGGATCCGGCAGCAAAGGCCAAGACAGGCAATAAAAAGAAAATCAGCGATATAATCTTGCGCATGGGAACTCCGGCAGAGTCGATAATAAACGGCGCGCAAAGTTACTGCGCTTCGTTAAATTCTGCCTCTAGTCTACTAAATTAGCAAGCATTTATAGGTCACGTATGGCAATTCTGAAAATTTTGCAGTATCCCGATGAGCGTCTGCATAAAGTCGCGAAGAAAGTTACCAAGGTCAACGAAGACACCCGCAAGCTGGTGCGCAATTTGGCCGAGACCATGTATGCTGCACCCGGAGTGGGCCTGGCGGCGACGCAGGTGGACGCGCATGAGCGTGTCATCGTGGTGGATATTTCCGAGACGCACGATCAGTTAAAGGTGTTCATTAATCCCGAAATCATCGCCAGCAGCGGCACAAGCGATTGCGAGGAAGGCTGTCTGTCAGTGCCGGGCATTTATGAAACGGTGAGCCGCGCGGAAGCAATCACCGTGCGCGCCCTTGATGAAAAGGGTGAAACATTTACGCTGGATGCAGAAGGATTGTTGTCAGTCTGTATCCAGCATGAAATGGATCACTTGATTGGCAAGGTGTTTGTCGAATACCTGTCCCAGCTCAAGCAGACCCGGATTCGCGCCAAGCTGAAGAAGCGTTTGCGCGAAACCATGTAATTCCAATTCCATTTCATCGGTGGAACTGCGTTGGCTTCCTCACTCACTCCTTGCTGTGCTATAGCACTGATGAAACTATTAGCCAATCCACTAAGCCGCAAAATACACGGCAAGTGGCTGGTTATGCCTTCGTCGTTCGCTTGTCACCGCCTTGTTTGACCTTCGAAATGAAATTGGAAAAATAGCTAATGAAAATCGTTTTTGCCGGCACCCCGCAGTTTGCTGCCAGCGCGCTGGCAGCGCTGAACAAGGAACATCAGATCGTCGCGGTGCTGACCCAGCCGGATCGTCCCGCAGGCCGGGGTATGCACACAACGACCAGCCCGGTTAAACAGTTCGCGGCGCAGCATGAATTGCCGGTATTGCAACCCGCCACCTTGAAGAACGAGGAGATACAACACATGATCGCCGCACTGGATGCGGACGTGATGGTGGTAGCGGCTTACGGTTTGATCCTGCCGAAAACGGTGTTGCAGTTGCCGCGCCATGGTTGCCTGAACATCCATGCATCGCTGTTGCCGCGCTGGCGCGGAGCTGCACCGATACAGCGTGCAATCCTGGCGGGCGACAATGAAACCGGCATTACCATCATGCAGATGGATGAGGGGCTGGATACCGGCTATATGCTGTTGCGCAAAGCCTGCCCTATCGAGCAAAGCGACACAGCCCAGACCCTGCATGACAAACTGGCCGGGATGGGCGCGGGCTGCATACTTGAGGCGTTGCGTCTGCTCAAGGACAACCGGTTGACGCCGGTCAGGCAGGACAATGAGGCCGCGTGTTATGCGGCCAAGTTGCTCAAGGGGGAAGCGCAGATCGACTGGGAGCAGGGTGCCCGCCAGATCGAACGGGCTGTGCGCGCATACAATCCATTTCCGGTATGCCAAACCATGCTGGATGGCGTAACGATAAAAATCTGGCAGGCCGGTATATTTGCCGACACGTCCGGTGAACCCGGGAAAGTATTGGCGGCAGACAAGCTTGGCATCACCGTCGCCTGTGGCAAGGGCGCGCTGCGGCTGGAAATACTGCAGCGTCCCGGGGGCAAGGCGCAACCCGCCGCGCAATTTTTGCAGGCAATGCCGATCAGGATCGGCGATCAATTCTTAAACGAATAGATGCACAACATACAACTTGCCGCCGGGCAAATCGTTCAGCAGGTGCTGACGGACGGCCGTAATCTCAATCAGGTGCTGGAGGAGTCGCTACGCAAAAAATCGGTATGGACCCCGGCACAGCGTGCCGCCTTGCAGGATCTGAGCTATGGCACGCTGCGCTTTTATGGCCAGTTGCGCGCAATATTGGCCCTGTTACTGCACAAGCCGATGTTGGATCAGCGTATCTACTACGTGCTGCTGGTGGCGCTGTACCAACTGCAATACAGCAAGGCCGCGCATCATGCCGTGGTCGATCATGCGGTGCGTTCCGCGCAAATGTTGAACGTGAAAGTGAGCGGTCTGGTAAACGCGATTTTGCGCAATTTCCTGCGCAGCCGGGATACTTTGCTGGTTCAGGCAGCACAAAATCCGGAGGGTAAATACAGCTATCCGCAATGGTGGATCGATGAACTGAATGCGCAGTATGGCGAACGTGCAGCGGCGATACTTGAAGCGGGCAACCGGCATCCGCCGATGACTTTGCGCGTCAATCAGCGCCGCAACACAACTGCGGACTATTTGATGCAACTGACACGGCAGGATTTATCCTCGCGTGTGATCGCGCCGGATGCGCTGCAACTGGACAAGCCGGTACCCGTGGACAGACTCCCGGGATTTTTTGAAGGGATGGTTTCGGTACAGGATGCGGGTGCGCAATATGCCGCGAATTTGCTTGATGCCCGGGACGGGATGCGCGTGCTCGACGCATGTGCTGCGCCCGGCGGGAAAACAGCGCACATCCTGGAACGGGCATCGGTGGTACTGGTGGCAGTGGACAAGGATGCAAACCGGTTGCAGCGGGTCGCGGAAAATTTGCAGCGACTGCAACTGACCGCACAACTGGTCGTCGGAAATGCCGCAGAGCCGGATGTGTGGTGGGATGGCAAACCCTTTCAGCGCATACTTGCCGATGTACCCTGCTCGGCTTCCGGTGTGGTGCGCCGTCACCCGGATATCAAATGGCTGCGGCGCAGAACGGATATTGCCGGTTTTGCCGCACAGCAGCTTGATATCCTGAGTGCATTGTGGCGGCTGCTGGCTCAAGATGGTAAATTGCTCTACGCCACCTGCTCGGTGTTTCACCAGGAGAACGAACAGGTTATTGTCGCGTTTCTGGCGCGCCAGCCGGATGCACGGCGTTTGCCGGTTGACCTGCCTGACAATATGGGGGGCCGGTTGTTGCCCGATGATCAGCATGACGGATTTTTTTATGCACTGTTGCAAAAAATCGCTTAGGGCGTTGCTGTTTGGCGTGCTGCTGGCCGGCATGCTCACGGCAACGGCACAGGCTGAGGGTATTGCCATCAACAAGGCGGAAATCCGCCTGGGGGAAGACGGCTACCAGTTTACCGCCAACTATTACATCAACCTGAATTTTGTCATCAAGCAGGCATTGTCGCGCGGCATCCCGATTTATTTTGTGGGTGAGTTCACACTGACGCAGGCCCGCTGGGGTTGGCTGGATTCTGCGCAAAAGACCTTGGTGCGCCACCTTCCACACTTTATCGTGGGCGATACGCCGTTGACAAGCTGGTCGTGGCTGGACAAAGAGGTATTCAAAGGCGAACAGACCATCAAGATATCTTACAGCGTACTGACCGGCCGATACCGCATTTCGCGCGGCGCGCTGTTCCAGAATTTTGCCAGCCTTGAAGATGCGTTAAATATAGTGGCCAGGCAGACCTCCACAGCGATTCCCGCCAAATTGCTTGATAAGGACGGCAACTATATCGCGGCAGCGCGCCTGAGCCTGGACATTGAGGAACTGCCCAAACCGTTGCAGGTGAATGCGCTGACCGACAGTGACTGGACACTCGATTCAGGCTGGTATCGCTGGACGACCAGTGCGGCAGAAATTGCCGTTGACGACGGTAGCAAAGCGGAGTCGGCGCGATGACTTATCTGATCTTCATCAGTGTTGCCCTGAGCGGTGCGTTGCTGTATTTGTTATCCAGCAACAGCGCCAACCCTGAAGGCTTTTCCATCGATTATTACAGCCTGCTCGGATTGACCGGCGTGCTTGCATCGGCTTTGCTGGGCCTGGTCGGCTATCAGCTGTGGCGGTTGCGCAACAAGCTCAAGAACAAGGTGTTCGGCGCCAAGCTGACGCTGAGATTGGTGTTGTTTTTCACGCTGATCGGGGTGCTGCCGGGCGTTTTGATCTATGTGGTGTCTGTGCAATTCCTGGACAAGAGTATCGAGTCGTGGTTTGACGTGCGCGTCGAGAAGGCTTTGGAGGGGGGGCTCAACCTCGGCAGAAGCGGCCTCGACAACAGCTTGAAGGAGCTTGCCAAAAAAGCGGAATTTACCGCAACGATGCTGGCGGGGAAACATACCCGACAATACCGGAGCGCACTGGATCAACTGGTGGACCCAGATGTGGCGCAGCAAGCGGCCGTTTTCACCGTCAATGGAAAATTGATAGCGTCTTCCCCTGCCAATAATGCGCGACCGCCGGAAAAACCGGATGATGACCTGCTGCGCCGGGCGATGGACAAGGGCGAATATGCGGTGATCGATACCTTTCCCGACAAAGGGCTGACGCTGCTGGCGCTGGTGATGGTAAATTCCGGGGCGGCAGCTGACACACAATACGTGCTGCAATTTACCCAGCCGGTGCCCAAGCAGATTGAAGCTGATGCCGAGACCGTGCAAACGGTATACCGTGACTATCAGGAGCTGACACTCTCCCGTCTCGGATTGAAACGGTTGTATGCAATCACCCTGACGCTGTCTCTGCTGGTGGTGGTGCTGACGGCGGTATCCGCCGCATTCTATCTCAGCGAAAGATTCGGGTCGTCGCTGGAAGCATTGGCGGAAGGTACGCGCGCAGTGGCGCAGGGAGATTTCACCGAGCAATATCCGATTCGCAGCAGCGATGAGCTGGGCGCATTGACCGGCCTGTTTAACCAGATGACGCGCCAGTTGTTCGAAGCCAGCCAGGCCAGCGAACAGCAGCAGCGCGTGGTGGAAAGTGCCAAGGCGCATCTGGAAACCGTGTTGACCCACTTGTCCTCCGGCGTGCTGGCGCTGGATCATGAATTGCGCCTGCGCTCGGTGAACACCAGCGCGGCGCATATCCTTGCGGCGCCTTTGCACGAAATGCAGCGCATGTCTTTGCTCCAGATTGCCGGGAAATACCCATTGCTCAGAACTTTCTGCCAGACTGTCATGGAAGCCTTCGGTGAAACCGGGAGTGTCGAATGGGAAAGGCAGATAGAACGGCTGAGCAGAAATGGCAATCAAATTCTGCTGATGCGCGGGACGCGGTTGCCGGAAGGCGGGGAAGCCGGCTTTGTGGTGGTGTTCGATGATATCAGCCACCTGTTGCAGGCTGAGCGGCAGGCCGCATGGGGTGAGGTGGCACGACGGCTTGCGCACGAAATCAAGAATCCGCTCACACCGATACAGCTTTCTGCAGAGCGCTTGCAGCACAAACTCAGTGACAAGCTTGATGAAGGCGACGCGCAATTGCTGCTGCGCGCGACGCGAACCATCGTCAGCCAGGTTTCCGCCATGAAAAATATGGTGAGCGACTTTGCAAATTATGCGCGCGGCCCGGCATTAAAGCTTTCGCACCTGGACCTGCACAAACTGATCGGCGAAGTGCTGGGCCTGTATGAGACAAATGCCATTTCCATTGTTTTGAAACTTGATGCGTTGCACAGCGAGGTCAATGGAGATGCGACCGGCTTGCGGCAGGTCATCCACAACCTGCTGCAGAATGCACAGGACGCGTTACAGGGTGTTGCGCAGCCGCAGATAACACTGGAGACCAGAACGCAAGGCGAAGAAATTCATCTGTGGGTCGAGGATAATGGTGCGGGCTTTCCGGCAAGCGTGCTGAAGCGGGCCTTTGAACCCTACATGACGACCAAGGCCAAAGGCACCGGATTGGGACTGGCCATTGTGAAAAAGATAGTGGAAGAACATGGCGGGCACATCTCCATTGAAAATAACATAAGCGGTGGCGGGAAAGTAAGTCTCAGCCTGCCGCTGGTTGAGGAGGCGTAATGGAAAGCAGGAATATTCTGGTGGTGGACGATGAGATCGGTATCCGCGAATTGTTGTCGGAAATTCTCTACGACGAGGGATATCAGGTTTATCTGGCCGAAAATGCCGAGCAGGCACGCGCCTATCGGATCGAGCATGAACCGAATCTGGTGTTGCTCGACATCTGGATGCCGGATACAGACGGAATTACCCTGCTCAGGGAGTGGGTCGAACAGGATTTGCTGACCATGCCGGTCGTGATGATGTCGGGGCACGGCACGATAGAAACGGCGGTCGAGGCGACACGTATCGGTGCGGTGGATTTCCTGGAGAAACCCATTGCGTTGCAAAAGCTGCTAAGCACTATTGCCAAGGCGATCAGGGATGATATTCCCAAACCGCAGAAACAGATGCTCGATGCGCAAAGCACAAAAACCGCAGTGAAAACCGGTGGGCGGGCGCAGCAAATTTCACTGCCCATGGACTTGCCTCTGCGCGAGGCGCGCGATCATTTTGACGCGCTCTATTTTGACTATCATCTGAAAAAAGAGGAGGGAAATGTCTCGCGAGTAGCTGAAATCGTCGGGCTGGAGCGAACCCACCTTTATCGAAAACTCAAGCAGCTGGGCGTTAAATTCGTCAAGAAGGGCGGTGCCGAGTAAATCCCTCCTGTAAACCATATCCAGCATGGCGGTTGCCCTAATCGGGGGGCTGCGGCATAATTGCGAGCCCGAATCCGCACAGGGTGCCCCGATATAAACTGTTGCATTGTTTATCGGGGTGCCTTTTACATACATAACCAATTCCGCAAGGATGATTTAAGAGGTAACAGTAAATGGCCGTAACACGAAGCGTCACCCCACCAAAATTCAATGACATTACCGGCGCGATCCGTGCCTTGGCCATGGATGCTGTGCAAAAGGCCAATTCCGGACACCCTGGCGCCCCAATGGGCATGGCGGAAATTGCCGACGTGCTATGGAACCATCATCTTCGCCATAATCCGGCCAACCCGCACTGGGCTGACCGTGACCGCTTCGTGTTTTCCAACGGTCACGGCTCGATGTTGCTCTATGCATTGTTGCACCTGAGCGGTTACGACTTGCCGATGGAAGAGATCAAGCATTTCCGCCAGTTGCATTCCAGGACACCCGGCCACCCCGAATACGGCTATACCCCCGGCGTGGAAACCACCACCGGTCCGCTGGGTCAGGGCGTCACCAATGCGGTGGGTATGGCGATGGCAGAGAAGCTGCTGGCCAACGAATTCAACAAGCCCGGCCATGAAATCGTCAACCACCACACTTACGTGTTCATGGGCGATGGTTGCATGATGGAAGGGATATCGCACGAGTCGTGCGCGCTGGCCGGTACCTGGGGTCTGGGCAAGCTGATCGCGTTCTGGGACGACAATGACATTTCCATCGACGGTCATGTCGGTGCCTGGTTCACGGACAACACGCCCAAGCGTTTCGAAGCTTACGGCTGGCATGTCATCGCCGACGTGCAGGGCCATGATCCCAAAGCACTCGAAGCCGCCATCCAGGCTGCCAAGGCGGTCACCGACAAGCCCACGCTGATCTGCTGCAAAACCATCATCGGCGCCGGTTCGCCAAACAAGGAAGGCACGCACGACGTGCACGGCGCGGCGCTGGGAGATGCTGAGATCGCTGCCACCCGCGCGCACATCGGCTGGAACTACCCACCGTTCGAGATTCCCAAGCATGTCTATGAGGCATGGGATGCACGCACCAAGGGCGCCGGACTGGAAAGCCTGTGGAATAACAAATTCGCCGAATACAAAAAAGCATTCCCGAAAGAAGCCGCCGAGTTTGAGCGGCGTACCAAGGGCGACCTGCCTGCCAACTGGGCAGAGCACGCCGCCAAGACGATTGCGCAAATCAACGAAAAGGGCGAGACCATTGCCACGCGCAAGGCCTCGCAGAACGCCATCAATGCGCTGGTTCCGGCATTGCCCGAGTTTCTCGGCGGTTCAGCCGATCTGACCGGCTCGAACCTGACCAACTGGACCGGAGCGCATCATGTAAACGGCGCCACGCCGGGCAATTACATCAGCTACGGCGTGCGTGAATTCGGCATGTCCGCCATCATGAACGGTATGGCGCTGCATGGCGGCCTGCTGCCGTTCGGCGGCACCTTCCTGATGTTCTCCGAATATGCGCGCAATGCATTGCGCATGGCCGCATTGATGAAGCAGCGTGTGATCTTTGTCTATACCCATGACTCCATTGGCCTGGGTGAAGACGGTCCGACGCACCAGCCGGTCGAACAAACCGCCACGCTGCGTTATATCCCGAACATGGAAGTATGGCGCCCGTGCGACACGGTCGAATCGATTGTGTCCTGGGTCGCGGCCGTGGAACGCAAGGATGGCCCGAGCAGCCTGATATTCAGCCGCCAGAATCTGGCATTCCAGAAGCGCGATGCGGCGCAGATCGCCAATATTCGCAAGGGCGCGTATGTATTGTCCGAAGCGGCCGGCGGCAAGCCGCAGGCAGTGATCATTGCGACCGGGTCGGAAGTCAGTCTCGCCATGGAAGCGCAAAAATCCCTGGCTGCGGAAGGCGTGAATGTGCGCGTGGTGTCGATGCCATCCACCAATGTGTTCGACAAGCAGGACCAAGCCTACAAGGACAGCGTGTTGCCCAACGGTATCAAGCGCGTGGCAGTCGAGGCCGGCGTGACCGGCGGCTGGTACAAGTATGTCGGTCTGGATGGCGCAGTTGTCGGCCTGGACCGATTCGGCGAATCCGCACCTGCACCGGAATTGTTCAAGTACTTCGGATTTACCACGGACAATGTGGTTGCGACGGTGAAAAAAGTTATAGGCTAAATCCTCGCACCCGCCGCAACGGCGGGTGCGTACTGTAAATTTTTATAAAGAGGGAGAGAGAAATGGCAATTCGTGTCGGTATTAATGGATTCGGTCGTATCGGACGCATGGTGTTCCGTGCTGCCGCAAAAGATTTTCCTGAACTTGAAATCGTTGCAATCAACGACCTTCTGGAGCCCACATACCTGGCTTACATGCTCAAGCACGATTCGGTTCATGGTCGTTTCAAAGGCGATGTATCAGTCGACGGCAACACGCTGGTCGTAAATGGCAAGAAGATCCGCCTGACGTCCGTCAAGAATCCGGCTGAACTGAAATGGGATGAAGCCAAGGTTGATGTTGTGATCGAATGCACCGGGTTCTTCCTGACCAAGGAAACCTGCCAGGCGCACCTCGATGCCGGTGCCAAGAAAGTCGTCCAGTCCGCCCCGTGCAAGGACGATACGCCGATGTTTGTTTATGGCGTGAACCATGGCAAATATGCAGGCGAGAAGATCGTTTCTGCCGCATCATGCACCACCAACGCGCTGGCCCCGGTTGCCAAAGTGCTGAACGACACCTGGGGTATCAAGCGCGGCCTGATGACCACGGTGCACGCGGCAACAGCCACGCAGAAGACAGTTGATGGCCCGTCCAGCAAGGATTGGCGCGGCGGTCGCGGTATCCTGGAAAACATCATCCCTTCCTCCACAGGCGCAGCCAAGGCAGTCGGCGTGGTGATTCCGGAACTGAACAAGAAACTGACCGGCATGGCTTTCCGTGTCCCGACTTCCGATGTGTCGGTGGTTGATCTGACGGTTGAGTTGAACAAGGAAGCCAGTTATGAGCAGATTTGTGCGGCCATGAAGGCAGCTTCGGAAAGCGGTCCGCTCAAAGGCGTGCTTGGCTACACCACCGACAGCGTTGTTTCAACCGATTTCCGCGGCGAGACCTGCCCGTCTGTATTTGATGCGGGTGCCGGTATCGCGCTGGATCCGACATTCGTCAAGGTCGTGGCCTGGTACGACAACGAGTATGGCTATACCTGCAATCTGATGCGCCTGGTGCGTCATATCGCGTAGGTTGGGTGGAGCGCAGCGATACCCAACAAAAGAGCTTGGATGATGGGTATCGCTGCGCTCAACCCATCCTACATTCTGCAAGATGCAGGAGACAGGGTGCAAGGAAACCTCCTTGTATCTTGCCTCTTGTCTTTGTAGTTTTTGAGTTGTAAGGCTTGGTCGCGAACCAATCCTTACCGCTTACTTAAATTCTGGAGATAGAAATGTCCGTAATCAAAATGACCGATCTGGATCTCAAGGGCAAACACGTCCTGATCCGCGCCGATCTTAACGTCCCTGTCAAGGATGGCAAGGTGACATCCGATGCGCGTATCACCGCCTCGATGGCGACCATCAACTTTGCACTGGAAGCCGGGGCGCGCGTAATGGTGACCTCACACCTGGGTCGTCCCGAGGAAGGCGTTTACTCCGAAGAAAACTCGCTCATGCCGGTAGCCAACGTTATTGCAAACAAGCTGGGCAAGCCGGTGCGTTTGATCAGGGATTGGGTGAACGGCGGTTTCAGCGTCGCCGAGGGCGAATTGGTGCTACTGGAAAATTGCCGCTTCAACACGGGCGAAAAAAAGAGCCTGGAAGAAACCGCAAAAAAATACGCCGCACTGTGCGATGTTTTCGTGATGGACGCTTTCGGTACCGCACACCGGGCCGAAGCCTCGACCCATGGCGTGGCCAAATACGCACCTGTTGCTGCCGCGGGCATCCTGCTCACCCAGGAACTGGAAGCGCTCACCAAAGCCCTGCTTGATCCGGCGCGTCCGATGGTGGCCATCGTGGGCGGTTCCAAGGTTTCCACCAAGCTGACCGTTCTGGAAAGCCTGGCTGATAAAGTCGATCAACTGGTGGTTGGCGGCGGTATTGCCAACACATTTCTGAAGGCGACCGGCCATCCGGTCGGCAAATCGTTGTGCGAAAATGATCTGGTTCCCACCGCCCAGGCATTGCTGGAAAAAATGACCGCGCGCGGCGCGAGCATTCCAATTGCCACCGATGTGGTGGTCGGCAAGGAAGCACCGTTTGTCGCCGGCAATGAAAATACCCCGGCGATCCTGAAGTCGTCGAATGACGTAACCGATGATGAAATGATTTTCGATATCGGTCCGCAGTCGGCACAGGAAATAGTCGATATCATCATGAAAGCCGGTACCGTGGTATGGAACGGACCGGTGGGCGTGTTCGAATTCGATCAATTCGGTGAAGGTACCAGATTGATCGCAATGGCAATTGCTGAAACAAATGCTTTCACATTGGCAGGTGGTGGCGACACCATAGCCGCAATCCAGAAGTACGATATTTTTGACAAAGTGTCTTACATCTCCACAGCTGGCGGGGCGTTTCTGGAATTTCTCGAAGGCAAAAAATTGCCGGCTGTTGAAATTCTTGAACAACGTGCCAGTCAATGAACCTCTAGGAAAACATGCTGCGTAGAACCAAGATAGTTGCAACGCTGGGGCCGGCCTCCAGCGATCCCAAAGTGCTGGAAAAAATGATAAGGGCCGGTGTCGATCTGGTGCGGATGAATTTCTCCCACGGCTCCGCACAGGACCATATGAAACGCGTTGAGACCGTGCGTGCCGTAGCTAAAGCCTGCGGCCGCACCGTGGGCATATTGGCCGATTTGCAGGGCCCGAAAATCCGTGTTGGAAAGTTCGAGAATGACAAGATCACCCTGAATAAGGGCGATACATTTATCCTTGACGCGGCATTTGACGGGCTGGGTAACCAGGAACGTGTCGGGCTCGATTACAAGGAACTGCCCGGCGATGTCAGTGCGGGCACTGTATTGCTGCTTAACGACGGCATGCTGGAATTTTACGTCTCCAAAGTGAACGGCCCGCAGGTCGTTTGCAAGGTGATACGCGGCGGGCCGCTGTCCAACAACAAGGGAATCAATCGCAAGGGTGGCGGCTTGACCGCAGCCGCGCTGACCGACAAGGACAAGGAAGACATCAAGACTGCCGCGTTGATCAAGGCCGATTATCTGGCGGTATCCTTTCCGCGCAGCGGCGAGGACATGCGCGTGGCGCGCGCACTGATGCTCGCGGCGGGAGGCAAGAGTCTGTTGATGGCGAAGATCGAGCGTGCCGAAGCAATTCCGGCATTGGCCGACATTATTGACGCGTCGGATGCGATCATGGTGGCGCGCGGTGACTTGAGCGTGGAAGTCGGCGACGCGGCCGTGCCGGGACTGCAAAAGCGCATGATCAAGATGGCGCGGGCGAAAAACCGGCTGGTGATCACTGCCACACAAATGATGGAGTCGATGATCACCAATCCGATCCCGACCCGCGCGGAAGTTTCGGACGTGGCGAATGCGGTACTGGATGGTACCGATGCGGTGATGCTGTCCGCAGAAACCGCGGTCGGCGATTATCCCGTCGAAACCATCGAAGCCATGGCGCGTATCTGTCTCAAGGCCGAGCGGGAAGTGGAAGACAGCGTATTCGACCGCCGCACCGGCGCGCAGAGATACACGCGTGTCGACCAGTCCATTGCAATGTCGGCGCTGTTTGCCGCATCGCATTTCAAGGTGAAGGCGATCGTGGCATTGACGCAATCCGGTTCGACAGCGCTGTGGATGTCGCGCATGAATGCCGGCGTGCCGATCTTCGCCCTGACGCCGGTGCAGGAGACGCTGAGTAAAGTGACGCTGTTCAGCGGCGTGCATCCCATCGCATTCCATTCCAGCGCCAAAAACCAGACCGAAGAACTGCGCAATGCGGAACAAACCCTGTTCGAACTGGGTCTGGTGCAGGATGGCGATATGGTTGTGATGACCATAGGTGAGGCGGTTGGCAAAGCCGGGTACACCAACACCATGAAGATCGTCAAGATTGGCGATCTAAAGTAAACACCGGAAGCGGGCAACACGATATTCGCAATTCGGCAGTGACACACAATTTTTGAATTTTTAATCAGGAGAAAAAAATGGCTTTAGTATCTTTACGTCAACTACTCGATCACGCGGCAGAAAACGGCTATGGTCTGCCTGCATTCAACGTGAACAACCTGGAACAGGTCAAAGCCATCATGGAAGCGGCCGATCAAACCAACAGCCCGGTGATCATGCAAGGCTCCGCCGGTGCCCGCAAATATGCCGGTGAGGCATTCCTGCGCCACCTGATCGCCGCAGCGGTGGAAGCCTATCCGCATATTCCGGTCGTGATGCACCAGGACCACGGCGCATCTCCGGCGGTGTGCATCAACGCGATCCGCAGCGGTTTTTCCAGCGTGATGATGGACGGTTCGCTGAAAGAAGATGCCAAGACCCCTGCCTCGTTCGAATACAACGTGGATGTGACCCGTCGCGTGGTGGAGATGTCGCATGCGGTGGGCGTTTCGGTGGAAGGCGAGCTGGGCTGCCTGGGTTCGCTGGAAAGCGGCATGGGCGAGCAAGAAGATGGCCAGGGCGCGGAAGGCGTGCTGACCCACGACCAATTGCTGACCGACCCCGAGGAAGCCGCGCAGTTCGTGCGCCAGACCGGCGTGGACGCATTGGCCATCGCGATCGGCACTTCGCACGGTGCGTACAAGTTTACCAAACCGCCGACCGGCGAAACGCTGGCGATCAGCCGTATCAAGGAAATCCACGCGCGCATTCCCAACACCCATCTGGTCATGCATGGTTCCTCCTCGGTGCCGCAGGAATGGCTGAAAATCATCAACGAATTCGGCGGCGACATGGGCCAGACCTACGGCGTGCCGGTGGCAGAAATCGTCGAGGGCATCAAGCACGGCGTGCGCAAGGTCAATATCGACACCGACCTGCGCATGGCGTCCAGCGGTGCGGTGCGCCGTTATCTGGCACAGAACCCCAAGGACTTCGATCCGCGCAAATTCCTGGCCGTGTCAACCAAGGCAATGAAGGAAATCTGTGTGGCGCGTTACGAAGCATTCGGTTCGGCCGGTCAGGCCGGCAAGGTCAAGGCGATCTCGCTGGACGCGATGGCGATCCGTTATGCCAAGGGCGAATTGAAGGCTGTCGTAAAATAAGCGTAAAGATACAGCACCCAATAAAAAGGAGCTTCGGGGAAGCCACTCTTTAAACGTGTTGATATTTTAGGGGGAAACATTAAAACCCCACTGTTTAAAAGGCAGTGGGGTTTTCATTGGTGCAAACGATTTTGTTAGCGTAAGCCATCTATCGGACATTTAACGTTCCAACCCTCGTTCCAAGCTTCGAACCAATCTTCCAAGTGTGTTCTCCACTCGATCCATCCGTTCGGATTCTTGTTCACTTGCCGGCAATGCTGCGATCAATTCTTTCAACGTGTTTCGATCCACCATTTTTTCTTTTAACAAGATTTTTACGAAATCCAAATCCTTTGCCCGATTGGCGACGAGTTTGGCAACAGCCAAGTCTCCGGCGCTAATGCAATAACCTACACAGTTTTCACCCTCAAATCGGGTGAGGCGGGATTCCCATCCATTGGGGAGAACAGCCGTTTCAGGGGAAACGCCTTGTGCGTAGTAACCATGCGTTTCATGGAAGTGTGAGTATTCACCGATGGATCCGTCAATCAGATCTGCTTTATCGGGATCATGAAGCGGATAAAGGTCTGCTTCCATAGAATAGAGGAGTGAATCCGGTGCGTTGGGAAATTCACCTGAAACGGATTGGCTTCCAACGATAATAAAATCAGAGACGGGAGATTGCTGCCGGTTCTGCCTTGATGTGATATTCGTTGACCGTTTCCTTGAAGTCCGGCACATTCAGACTTGGTATGTTCAGGATGTTGACGGGCATGAAGCTGCTCCAAAAAATGAGAAACCCCCGGCATCAAAGATGCGCGGGGGTAGGGGTTTACTGAACAGACAATCGAATGTGCTTGCCTGTCCTTGCCAGCATGTCCACTAATGCATCAATAGTGAACTTAATGGTTTTTTTATTTATTACATCGGAAACTCGTGGACGTGTTACGCCAAGAATCTCCGCAGCTTCAGCTTGCTTGAGCTGCTTTGCTTCAATCCATCCTGCCAGCTCGGTCATCAGAGATTCTTTGATGGCCAACTTCTCTGAGATGATTTGGTCGGTTTCAGCAAGCAGTCTAGCGGCCTCTTTTGGCTCAAACCCCAAGTCAGCGAAGATGTTTCCGCCTACAGGGGTAATATGCATTGATTTTGTCTTGATGCTCATTATTTACTCCTTTCCTGGATAACAGCCTTGTAACGAAGTTTGGCTATATCTTTGTCATGTTGGCTGGTCTGTTGCGTTTTCTTCTTGAAGCAGTGCAACACATAAACGGCTTCAGGAAACTTCGCGACATACATCACTCTAAAAGCTCCGTCTGGAAGCTTGATGCGGATTTCTTTCGTCCCCACACCAATCTCATTGAACGGTTTCCAGTCATCTGGCTCATCTCCGCGCTGAACTTTGCGCAATTGCGTGCCAGCTATCTTGCGAGCTTCTAAAGAGAAGATGCTTTCATCCAGCAGGTCCTTCAAAGAAGAACCTCGCCAGTCAATCAGTTTCTCTTCCATGATTCCTCTCTTTGCAGTGTATCAAAACTTATACACAATGCAATAGGCTTAATGTAAGGAATTGATTATTCCTTGGTTAATAAATGGCGCAGGAACACACCTGCTTGATATGCAGCTGACGGGTGCGTCGCTTTACCATCACGAGGATGTAAAACTGAGGGCGATAAAAAACGGTCGAGATAGAGCTCGTCTGAGAAAGCGCTACTACCACCGTTTTTGAAATTTGCGGACGGACTAGTCCTGTTGGGTGCTGCTGAGATATGCCATGCGGCTGTTCAAACTTCTGCGACATTTAGAGTCGGCGCAGGGCGACTGGCTGAAACTATGTCGAAAGGCTCAATTTATGTCAAACCACCGGAAAATCCGGAAACCCATAAAATCGTATTCCTTCGAAATGTCATGGGCGGCTCGAAGAATGTGTTCGAGTTGGTCTCGGGTCATGGTATCTCCTCCAGATATCCATCCGCTCTTCTTCCGAAAGTATCCCAACGAAAGGGCTTGAGGAGCGCAAGCGTTGAGATTCATCACTCTCACTCAATAGAACGGAAAATAAATGATCTGGGCCAAGATCGATGTGTTTGAGCCAATCGTCAAGATAGGATTGTGGATTCTGATTTTGCGATTTCCAACGACGAATAGTCTCCCTAACCCGGTTGATCAAGCTGGGCTCTTGCCTGAGTTTTTCCACCACTTTGCGGTGATAGCCCAAACTCTGGTAATCAGAGGGGAGATATTTGTTGTTCATTGTTTCAAGATAAATGAATGGCAAAGAAAGTCAACACGATTAGAGCGGGGCTTGGGCATTGCCGGGCTTTTTTATTGGGCGGGATATGGCCATGCCCCGCTACAACCTTAGGGCCACCATGCCGTAAGAAGGAACCATGGTCGGGTTCAGCCTCCCGATTCACCGTTGCAAAAGAAAACCCCCGGACATGCCGGGGGTTAGTATATGACCATCAGCAAATGAAACGATGGTTGCTACTTCTGTTTACGGATTCAGTTCCCGCCACAATACCCGTTGCCCGGTGAACCCGGATGCGTTACCTGTTTTCTTTTTATTGGGGTCGACTGTGGTATCGCCACCTGCAGTACTCACCTCAACGATTCCCTGTCCGTTGGAATACAGCACGGTGACGCCGACGATCATGTCGGAATAATACGTTGAAACAATGCCGTCGGCATTGGGAGCACCGCCGGTAAGATAGTTGAAGGAGTTATTCCAGCCATAACCCCCCGGCGAGCAGGCGGTATTCGATGGCACATTGGAAGGAACCGTCAGTACGCCCTGGCTCAGCACACCATCGACGTTAACCCGTTCTCCGCTATCCGGGAAATCGACATACCAGCCCCGGTCGGTGGCGAAATCGACCGTATTGTTGGTGCCAGAGCGTTTGCCGTTGCCAAGGTTGGTGAGCGCCTGTTGTACCAGTGTGTTGCGGGGATTGACCAGCGTCACGGTTGCATTGTTGTCCTTGATCGTATACTCGGTCTGTACCTGGGTAGTGGTGAGGTCCGGCTTGCCCAGATACTTGCCTGTGCCAACAAAAATGACGCGGCTCCCGGAAATCTTGCCCAGCACCGGCGTTTGCGTGATCGGTTGCGGGTTACCCGACGGGTCGTCAAGGACTGCAAGATCAAACACACTGCCGGTCCCGACAGCGGCGGTCGTGGGGTCGTTGATATTGAAGCGCCAGAGATTACCATCCAGATCTCCGCCGTAGACATAAGTCGCCCGGTTGCTGGAGGGTGCATCATTCCAAGCCGAAATCTTGGCCAGGCCGCTCGGGTTGGTAACATCGCCCACCCCGGTGCCGATCTTGCTGAGGAGGGCACCGGTGCCGGCATTCAGCACGTACAAAAAGCCCTTGCCGCTACCCGCCGGAGAATTGGGAACAAAGGTGGTGGCCGGTGCGGGCATGGGGGTAGCGCTGTCCGTACCATTGTCGTAACCCGAAGTGACAAGTACTACCCATTTGCCGTCCGCTCTTGCAGTGATCACCGGAGCGCCGTAACTGTAGCCCATATCACTGTCCTGAGCGGCGGTGAATTCCCACAACAGTTTGGGTGCAGTCGGATTGGTAACATCGAGTGCATAGTAGCCGCGGCCGCCTTGGTTTAGACCGCCCACCAGTATTGATTTCCATACCGGGGTTCCGCTTATGCCATCGCAGTTTGCAGTACAGACATCCGAGACGATCGGGTTGCCGTTGACGAAATTGGTATGCAGGTTGGCATAGTTCAAATCCGCAAGTTTCCACATATTGGGAATCACCATGCTCGGTACATATGCCCAGGCCTCTTCCATGCCGCAATGTTGCCCAGAACCGACTACACAATGGCTTCCTGTTGCGTATGCAATTTCATCTTTTGCATAAAAGGCGTGCAGCATGCCGTCGTTGGCACCGACGTATACCATGCCGGTACGGCTGGATTCCGCGCCGGCGAACGTGGCGTAGCCCGGGTCGGTATAGGTGAATACCGGTGCCGCGACGTAGAAGGGGTGCGATTCCAGCACATCGCCCATGCTGGACAGGCGATAACGGAACACTCGATTATCGACAGTAGGGGGCAAATAATTGGCGGAACGGGTGTCAAAGCCGTATTGTCCGCGCAGATAATTGACCAGGTTGGCACCTTGTGCAGCAGTTTGCTGCGCTCCGGTCAAGCTTCCCCACTGGCTCAGTCCGTTGATATACGGCGAATTGAAATTGGCTTGCTGGCCGGTCGTAAGGTTCGAGTACAGGAATGGCGTCAAGGCCGTGGTGTTGCTGTTCGCAGTATAGATGAAACGTGTGTCGCTGTTGTCGGCGATCTTGTTCGGCATAGTACCAACGCAGGAAACTGGCATACTGACAGAGCACTGGTTCGTGTTGGGATCGAACTGCCCGGGTGAAACGCAAGTCGCTGTGGTCGAGTTGGTTGACACGCAGCTATAGGCCGTGGTGACGCCGCTGCCGGTTTGCACGACTTTACCCGGAGTCGGGCAGCTACCATCCAGGGTGTTTTCCGCGCACCAGGTCGCGCCTGCACTGATGACCAGGTTGGCGCCGATCGGGCGTGCCTCGATGTTGCCCTGCCATAACGCCGTGGTGTAGCTGGCTTTATAATCGTAATCAGTGCCCGGGGTCGGATTCAACTTGCTGGGAGCACC
Organism: Burkholderiales bacterium; assembly: GCA_038241165.1. Classification (GTDB taxonomy): domain Bacteria; phylum Pseudomonadota; class Gammaproteobacteria; order Burkholderiales; family Gallionellaceae; genus Gallionella. The sequence continues at coordinate 39,086 of JBBRFZ010000002.1, forward strand.
TGCAGACCCTGAACCTCTGCGTGAATCGATCGATGACAGCGCGCTGCCAAGGCCCGAGGCGAGTGTGGTTGGATTGGATGCGCTGAAATAGGCGCCGCCCCCATCGACCGCTGCATGCCACAGGTCGTCGATGGTGGTCCGAGCACCGGAGGAAGGAATCGGCCAGTTGCAGGGGCCGGACTTGGTTTGCCAGGGACAAACAGTTGAGCTGTGAGTCAAGCCTTTCGCCACCGAATAATAATCTCCGCTGGTATCGCTCGAGTAGGTGGACGAATACTGCATGTCACCACTCGCACCCAGGCCCAGCGTGAAGGTGGACATATGTTGTGCGTTGTTTTGGTCATCGGCGGTCTTGGGTACGTTGTTGGCGCATACATCGATACCCGTACCATTTGCACCGGTGCAGTTATTCAACGCGGATGTACGCAAATCGTTCTGGTAATAATACATCGCCACGTCGGCCAGCGAGCTGCTGGATCCGCCCGAACTGCTCGATGTGCTTGTTTGCGAAACGACCTGCGGGTTGCTGGGGTTGGGATCCTGCATCGGCGTTACCGCGCAGGCAGCCGTGGTCGGGGTGCCGTTGGTCCAACCTGGGCAGGATTCCGGTTGGGCGGTGCCAAGTGAAATGGTCGTGGTGCAGGTTCTGGTTTGTGGCTGGGACGTGATCTCGTACTCGCCGGAACCTGCGGTGCAATTGACAGCCGACGCCGTCTGGAAAGTGCGCGAATAATTGGTGGTCCGTGTCGTGACACCGCTAGCGCCGTCATATTGTGGCCGGGATACAGACGAGCCGTCCTGTTGGCCGACATCTACAGGCGGACTGGACAGGTCGTATGTGTACTTGCCGTTCCAGTATCCGTCGGTCGAAAGGATCACAAAGTTCTGCTGGCAGGAATACTGCATCGGATCCTTGGGCAGGACACCGTTCAGGTTGGCCTGAGTGGTCGTACCCGCAAACTGGCTTGGGGTAATGTACATGTTCCCGCTTTGAGTGATATTTGGTAACCAACTCAGTGCGGAAGCGGGCCCGGAGATCGTGACGGTGCTGCCGGATACCGTGGCGCCGAAGTCGGTGTTAACTGGCGCGTTGATTGCAGAAGCAATCGAGGATGCCAGAGCGCTGGTGCTGTTGGACGTACCCCACCAACTCGTGTAGGAGCTGGTAGCCGTGGTGGTGACATTGCCACTGGAGTCAGTGGGGAACAGTTCCACGCCGTTCACAGTGATGCTGCTGACTGTGGTGGGACCGCTCCCGCTTACATCGATGGTGGCGCTGTAAGTTGTGGTGGGGGCAAATTTTGCCGCGTATAACCGGCCAACATTTGACAACGCACCGCGTAGCGGAGTGGAGCTGCCGGGATTGGCAACGTAGAGCTTGCTGTACCAGGCTGCTTTTTGCGTGGAATCGAAAGGCGCGAGATCGACGAAGTCGGCTGTAGACGAACCGATGTGATTATTCCAGTTGTTGTTGTTCATGGTCATGTACCCGACGCGGTAATTATTGTCGAGCCGCGTGAATGCCAGTCCCACGCCGGTTTTCATCATCAGCATGCGATGGCTGTAATAGGCGTACCAGTTTGCGAAATTCTGCAAATGGGCCGGGTCGGTGTCCGGAAAGAGGGTGGCGACCGCCGTCAGGCCGGTCGGGGGGGAAAGGTTGACGACCGGGGTCAGGCCGACTGGCGCGGAAGCCCCGGTTTTGGGTCCGGTGATCGTGACGACGTTACCCAGTACCGTGGCGCTATAAGGCGATGCGATTTTACCGGCGACGGAGGTGGCCAGAATGTTCGGGTCTTTGGTTGAACCGGTGGAGCCGGAGGTCATGATGTTGGTGGAGCCCACCATGATGGAGTTCACCTGGGTAGAGGTGCTGCCATTCTGGGCAATCACAAGAAATGTCATGCCGCCGCCATTATCGTTAACGGCCATGCCACCCCCTGCACCCGGGCCGGTGACCGTGACCACGCTGCCATTTAGGGTGGCTTTATAGCCGGACACGGTACAGTTTCCGGTTTTGCTGGTTTTGCATGCATTGATGGCATCATTGATGTCCGAGGCAACCGAGCTGGTGCTGTAGGACTTGCCGGTACTTGAATTCATGATCTGGTCCGTGCCGTTCACCAATATGCCTCGCACCTGGGTTTTACCCGAGCCGCCCACTGTAATGGTGCCCACGTTCGACGTAATCGTCACTGTGGAGGTTTCATTCGAGGACAGCGTGGTCAGCTGGAAATTGGAATCGCCCGGACCGCCACCGACGCCGCTATTGCATTCTTTGTAAAATAGATTGTTGTGGTTGGTGAAGCTCATTTGCGCGCTGGTGATCTGCGTGCCGCCATAGGTGTAGTAAAAAGCCGGACCTGAATAGGTTTTGAAGCCGCTGGCGCCGCTGCCGCTGCCGCCTGAGAAATCCGTGTTCAGGTCGGCGGTTCCGGAGCTCGATTTATAGCCGTCCTTGTAAGCGTGCGTGAAAGTGTTGTTCAAATAGCTTGAGCTGGTCGGGTCGGAATAGCTCAACCCGCTGGAATCCACCGGAGGTTTATAGGGGGTGCCGGGGTCGTAGTAAACACCGTTGCAATGGTTGGAGTTGAAGCCGAAATTTCCGGCGAAATTACCTGCGTCGTCCGGCAAATAATCCCAGTTCATACTACCGGAATCATCCAGCACGAACATCAGGTTGGGCAATACCGGGGAAGTGGTGGAATTTACCAGCGGCGCGGTTGCCAGCGTAGTTGATGCCGCCTGTGAACCCACCGGCAGCGCTAGGCTGGCGGCCAGCACTATGGCAGATATGCGGGGAAGCGAGGCAAGATTACGAAGCGGGTGTTTCATGGCTGTCTCCTAATATACAAACGCCTGGACGAAACTGAAGGTATTGCCGGGTCCGGCAGATCTGCTGGTGATGCGGTATTGGGGTGCCATGCCGGTGGAAGGACAGCCGGTGCCCACGCAAACAGTCGATGGCAGAGGGACTTCCTGTCCGCCGTTATCAAGCACAGGCGAGCTGAACAAACAGGCGGTCTTTGCGCTTGCGGTGTCCTGATATTTGTTCGGAATCATGTTAGCGGTCTGGCACATGCGCTGGATGATGTAGCGGACATTGTTGCCGCTCTGGTCGGTCGGGATCCCCATGCTGGTGTTGGGGCCCCAGTTGGCCGAGTCAGTGAGATTCGCGGTCAGGTTCGGATCGGTCATGGAAGAGTAATACCCGTTTGCCGGGCTGGTGGCGTTCAGTGAGTTGGAGCAGGCGCTGGGACAGCCCATATCTTGCAATATGTTATTGTTGCTTGTCGTCATCACAGACTGGATGTTAGTGAGCGCGGCGATCGCACTTTCAATTCCGCTGTCTCCGGAGGTGGTGGCGGATTGCTTGAAGGCCAGATTGCCCGCAATCATCGTGCCGGTGTCCACCGAGCGGATCAGTGCAACGGCGGCGAGCGACATCACCACCAGCGCGATCAGCGCAAAAAACAATACCACGCCGCGCTGTCCATTTGCGCCGCGGTTATGACAGCCCCGACTGTAGATAAGAGTATTCATAGTGTGGTCGCTGCCCAGATGACGTTGCGCAATGGAATGACCGTGTCATACACCCGGTAGCGATAATGCTGCCAGTTCGGGTCGTTGCTCAGGTCGATCTTCGGTGCGGGGTCGACAGTGCTGTCATCCCAGGCGCAGGGACCTTTGTTTATGGTGCCCTGGGCGGTGGTGCAGGTGTTGGTCACGAGACCTTTTTCATACAACCCGTTTCGCGCCACCACGGCGACACGCACAGCCTTGATGCGGTTGCGGTCGGCAACCGTGATGCTGGGACCCCAATCGCCGATGGTCTGGCCGTCGATCGCATTCACCCACTGGGTGACCTGGTTGGAGTTGGCGGCGTCTGAAATACCGTACTGCGCCTGTATGTTGACGATATCCGACACAACCGGCGTACCGGCCGCAGTCGGAGCGGGAGCCTTTTCCATGTAGGCCTGGGAATTGGCTGCGCCGCTCGTGCCCGACGGATCATAGTTGGGATTCACGCGGAATATGGAGGTGAACCAGGCGCCGATGCAGGAAAGCGTGTAATTTGTGGAATTGGCTGCCGGAACGATGGTGACATCCGTCAGCCCGATCGTGGAGTTGTCGGACACGGACGGCGCAATTACTTTGGTAAAGCCGCATGCAGTACCGTTGACGACCATCGCGATATCGCCAACCTGACAGCCCATGTTGGTGCTGAGTGCTACATCGTGCGCTCCCGGCGAACCCGGAGCCCCGTCTATCTGGGCAGGAATCCCCCCTGAAGGCGAATTGGCATAGTGTATCGTGATGCTGTCGCTGGCGCCGGCCGCTGTACCACCATCGGCAATGATGACCGGCGACATGCTGGTCATTCCGGTTGTGCCGTAATTGTAATTCATGGTTGTGCAACCGAGCGGTGTGGCACCGACAGTGGGCAGGAACCCGAAACCAGCTATCTTCATCTCGTGTTCGATGCTGTAGATCGCGATGCTGCCGTTGGTTTGCGCATCGGACGATCCGGTGGTGGTGCGTTTCTGCCCTTCGTATACCGAGAAAACCTGCATGATTACCAGCGTTACGAGCAGACCGATCGCCAGCCCGACCAGGATCTCGATCAGGCTGAAGCCCGCCTGATTTTGACGCGCCTGGCAATGAAATGAATTTTGCGGTTTTGATTGCATTCCGTTAGCCCCCCGCGATGGATGCGACAGTGGTGAATTTATGCGTGGGCTTGCCGGGCTGGGTCCAGGTGACGGTCACCACATATGTTTTGGTATTCAGCGGGTTTGTTACGGTCAGCGTGCCACTTGGCAGCGTCGGCACAACAGCACTGGTCACCAGGTAGTTAATTGAATTGAGCTGATCGGCCCAGATCAGTCCTATCCTTTGCTGCGCAATAAAGCTGGCCGCGGCGCGGTAATTCGCATCGGAAGTGTTCTTGATCATCGCGGCCTGCAGGCCGACCAATGCCAGCACGCCCATCGAAAACAGCAATATCGCAATCAGCGCTTCCAGCAATACCACACCGTGCTGCGCATTCCTGCCTTTATGCGCAAGGCGTGACAATGGGATTTTTGGTTTGGTCATGATGGTTTCCATGTTCATTTACATATAGCATCTGCGTGGATCTGTGGTGCTGGTGGGCAGATTCGGGTCGCACACCCTGGCATTGCCGCCTGCACCTATCTCGACTCTTAAGGGTCGCAGGGTCACACCTGACCCGGAGCCGTTCGAGCTCAGGTTGAACTGGGTCGGGGTCTGGGTCTGGGGCGTATCCGTGTTGGGGACCATGGTACCGAAGTTGCCGAAGGTGATGGTACTCGTCCCTCCCGGTGTAGCCGCGACCGTGACGTTCTTCGAACCTTCGCTGCTGGACCTTGATTCAAGCGTGGTGCCCGCGGGGATGCCGCTGGCTGCCACGTCTCCGCAATCTTTCACATTAGTAACTTTCCAGGAAGACGCGGTACCCAATAAAACAAACGCAACGTCGACATTGCATTTCACCGCTTCCGCGCGGGCACGCATGATTCCGTCCGATATCGATTCGGCGGCATTGCGTATCTGGCTGTTCAGCACCCACGAGCGGTAGCTGGAAACGCCGAAAGTCAGCGTGATCGAAAAGATCGCGATCGTGATCAGCAGCTCGATCAGCGTGAAACCATCCGGCCGGATTTTGCCCACAGCGTTCAACAGCCACCTCTCCGCGTGACCCAGCAGCTGGCACCGTTGCCCCAGCCGGTGGTCGAGGTCATGGTATTGCTCTGGTTTATGGTGTAGGTGAAGTTCGTTTTGTTGATTGTGCCGGTTGCGCTGATCTGGTAGGACTGATTGGTTCCGCCGGCCCCCCAGTTGCAACTGATCGCAAAGTATTTGGAAGCAGGCATTGCGAGGGCGCAACTGGTGGCCGTCGAGCCGTAGTCGCGATTGTCCTGGTAATACTGTTCCATCTGGATGCGCATATCGGCAAGCTTGGACGTGGCATCCACCAGCTTGCCGCGTGTGACGTAATCGTTATAGGCGGGTATCCCGAGGCTGGACAGGATCGCGATCACCGCGACCACGATCATCAGCTCGATCAGCGTGAAGCCACCGGCTTTTTTTCCGTTTGCGAAATTTGCGTTTGCCGATTTACCGTATGCGAACCTCATGACGCGCCCCTTTAACTTGAGTTGATGCGGATCATAGGCCGTACATACAGGCTTTGCCACCGGCAACTGACCGGAGGAGGACTAATCCTGATAAACGGCGAAAACCCGGTCATGAACGCGATGGGAGTTTGGTTCGACCGCGCCGGGTGGCGGGCAGACAAACAGCAAACCCGGAAACACGCAGACCCCGTTGCCGGGGTCTGTTTGCCTTGCTTGTAACGCCGGGACTACGGCAACGGCGCGGTGATCACCGCAACCGGACCAGTGATAGCAATATTACTAGATTCTGTCGATGCGATTGAGCCGCCGGTGATGAGGTAGGCCGCAACCGTATTGGTGCCGTTATTTGCGATATAGGCATACGTGCCCGAGCTG
>JBBRFZ010000003.1:0-44487 GCA_038241165.1 Burkholderiales bacterium
GGACAAGGAGGCCACCTGGAATGCGGTCTGTCTGGCCGACTTCGGTGATAGCGGTGTGGCATTCGTGGCGATTCCGCAGATTCCGCCGCGCAACGTGAACTGGTTTTCCGAGGGCACGTGGGTACATCTGGCCAAGATCGCGTTTGAAAAATATTTCATACGCAAGTTGAAAAAAGGCTCTACCGATCCATTCTATGAAAAGAGCATTATGAAGATGCTGGGTATCGAGAAACTGAAATAAACAATCAACGAAAGTGTTATGCCAATCAAAAGGGCCCAGCGATATCACTGGGCCTTTTTGCCATTACCCCCGATATTACAGATTAACCTGCCTTGATTCGTGCGATTGATGCAGTAGTGCGAAAGAAAACAGACAAACCTCAGGAGTTTGCCCGGACGTAATATGAGTGTCGACTTCAGGGAGTATAGTCATAAAGCGTGACCTTCAGTTATGTGAAAGTAGCGGATGACCAATCGGGCTTTCATCATTACATTTTATGCCTTATTTACAGGAGATTACCATGAACGATTTCGATCAGAAAACGGAAAAGCAGGAACAACAGTACGACAAGCTTGCCCGAAAATTCAATGAGCTCTATCTGGCAGGGAAGGACCGCGGGCGCGAATCAATGGCAGTTGCGCTGGAAAAAGCCCGCGAGCAGCTGACCACGCTCGGCGAGTTTAGCGCGGAACAGGGCGAAGTATTGAAACAATACCTTGCCCGCGATCTGGACCAGACCATCTCCGATGCCGAGCAACTGGGCGATGAAGCCAAAGAACGCCTGCACCCGGCCCGACTCGGCGCAGGTGCGCTTTATTATCTTGCGACCGCGCTGGAAGTAACCAGTAATGTACTGCATTCATTGAGTGTAAAAACAAAAGAAAAGCTTACATACAAGACCGGCGAAATGACGTCAGCCGGTACCTTGACCTGCCAGAGTTGCGGACAGCAAGTACAACTCAAGAAAACAGGTCATGTACCGCCCTGTTCCAAATGCAACGGCACCCTGTTCAACAAGAGCTATTGATTGTGCATAGGTGGCGCGTACTGCGCATTCGGACGGGGCGCGGTTTTCCCCCAAAATGCATCTGTGCACTAAAAATCTGATTTCGCTTCCTGAATGCAGTCATTGGTGACACTCAGCTTTAGATATTTTTCGGTAAACCATCTGTTCAAACATCCGCGTTCAGATAAAAAATCCCCGGGCCTGAGCCCGGGGAAAATGAACGTAGTTCAAACGGAAAATCAGAATATTGTTCACCGGAGGGAATGAGGAAACACAGCATTTACTCGTTTCACTACATAACCAGATTGTCCGATACACGTGTTACAGGCAAATTAAATAATGAGTGAGGTCGCAATTTTTCACTGAGCTATTTTGAAAATCGACAGTAATCATTACCAACAACGCCACAAGCCAGCCGAATAAGATTTGGAATTCGCTGTAATTAAATTGAAATAACCTGCACAGATAATTGCGGGCTCCATTTAACTAAAAGGAAGTCCCGAGATGATTATTTACATGAAATCGTTAACCAAAGTGCTGGGTTTAAGCGCATGTACCCTGCTGTTTTGCGCAAGTGCTTTTGCGGTTGAAGCCACCGGTGCCGGAAGCACGACGATTTACCCCGCCCTATCGCAATGGGCGAAGACTTACAAGGAAAAGACCGGCATAGTAATCAATTACCAGTCCATCGGTTCAGGTGGCGGCATCAAGCAAATCAAAGCAAAGACCGTTAAGTTTGGCGACAGCGATATGCCGTTGACTCCTGATCAGCTCAAAGAAGCCAATCTGGTTCAATTTCCCGCCGTAATCATCGGCATCACCCCAATCGTAAATATTCCCGGCGTGAAAGCCGGTCAAATGATTCTGGATGGCAAAGTTTTGGCTGACATCTACCTCGGCAAGATCACCAACTGGAACGACCAGGCAATCAAGAACCTGAACCCGAAACTGAACCTCCCGGATTTGGCAATCACTGTTGTGCATCGTGCTGACGGTTCAGGCACCAGCTTCTACTTCACCGACTACCTTTCCAAAGTCAGCCCTGAATGGAAGAAAAATGTCGGCTCCAACACTTCCGTTTCCTGGCCTGCTGGTGTGGGCGGAAAAGGAAGTGAAGGCGTTGCATCCTATGTTCGCCAAGTCAAAGGTTCCATCGGCTATGATGAATATGCATATGCAATGCAGACAAATTTGACCTGGACACGCATGGTCAACAGCGCAGGGAAAGTTGTTTCCCCGAAGCCGAAGAATTTTCAGGTAGTATCAGCCAAGACCGACTTCGCGCATGCCGACGACTTCTACGTGATCATGACAGATGCGCCTGGTGCCCAAAGCTGGCCCTTGACCGCTACAACTTACTTCCTGTTGCGCACGGATGCTGCCAAGGCGGACAACGCACAAGTGGTCAAGTTCGCAAAGTGGTTCCTGCACAATGGCCAGTCACAGGCCGCAAAGCTCGACTATGTACCGCTTCCTAAAGCCACCATCAAGCTGATCGAAAATTACACCAAGAGCAAGCTCGGCGTCTGAATTAGCATGATCTGAATGAAAAGGGCCGCATTGCGGCCCTTTTCAATTCCAGCCATGCATTCGTTTCGAAATGAATATCAACTGATAGAGATATCATCCATAACCATTGTTCGTTTGCACGGCAAAAGACATGATTAAAATCCTTGTCAGGCATGGTTTGAAGGAATGTGGTGCGCCCGACTGGAGTCGAACCAGTGACCCTTGGCTTCGGAAACCAATACTCTATCCAGCTGAGCTACGGGCGCATAATTTAAGATGCACATTCTACCTCAGATTGACCTTCGATTGACCTTCCGGAAACCTGATAAAAATCGGCAGTCGGCTTGCGCTTCTTCCGGAAAATTATTCCAGCTTACCTTTCAATACGACATGAGTGGACATGACGAAAATGATGGCTGCCAGGATCACGACCCACCAGCAGATTGATGCGTGCGAGACAGGATGTATATTTCTGCATTTCATCGGGTTACATTCCATGCTTGAGCATGGCCTCAGTAAAATAACGATTTACTGATATAGCCCAAACATGCCATAACCAATAAAATCCCGTGATTAGCGCCATGAACAAAAATTCGGTTATTATTAACATCTCGATATTTTCGAGATCGCAGTTTCAGAATAGATTTTTACACCTTCGCAACAACTAAAAATAGAGGAGAATGTAATGTCAAACCGCAAGTCAAATTCCCATAACCTCGAACGCCGCAATTTTATTCGCACCGGTCTGACCGTAGCGGGTGCGCTCGCGTTACCTACAAGTTTTGTGTCAAAAGCCTTCGCAGCAGGCAATGCGCCCATCGGTACCTATCCTGCCGGCTCGTCTGGTGATTCGGTGTTTATCGGCATTACCGTACCTCGCACCGGCGCATATGCGCTGCAGGGCGAAGATGAACTCAAGGGCTACATGCTGGCTGTCAAGCATATCAATGAAGGCAATCCGCTGATCAAGAAGATCTCGCCCAAGTCCAAAAAGGGCGTACTCGGCAAGAAAGTCACTTATGGCGTCGCGGATTCGGCCGCCAAACCGAACGATGCAGTGCAGGCACAACAGCGCTTCATTACAGAGGACAAGGCGATACTGATGACCGGCTCGACCTCAAGCGCGGTTGCCGTGGCTCTGAACAAGCTTGCCCAGCGTGAAAAAGTTCTTTATGTCGCGGGCATCTCCGGTTCAAACGACACTACCGGCAAGGACTGCGTGCGCTATGGTTTCCGTCAGTGCTTTTATGGCGAGACTGCTGCTAATGCACTTGGTCCGATCCTGGTGAAGACCTTCGGCAAGAACAAAAAAGTCGCTTTCATGACGCCCGACTACACCTACGGGCACACTACCACGAAATCGTTCCAGGACTATCTCGCCACAGCAGGATGGACGACAGTAACCAACCAGGTTTCTCCGCTCGGCTCGCCCGACTTCTCTTCCTACCTACTGAACATAGCCAATTCCGGCGCCGATGTGCTGATTAACGTCAACTGGGGTCACGATTCGGTGTTGTCTATCCAGCAAGCCAAGCAGTTCGGCATCCTCGACAAGATGAAACTGGTGGTGCCGTATCAGGTGCCTTTCCTTGCACGGGAAGTGGGCCCCGGTTTGTTGTCCGGAGTCTATGCAGCCACCGATTTCTGGTGGACGCTGGAAGACAAGTACCCGCTCGCGAAGATGTTCGTCGAGGCTTTCGACAAGGAATACGGCTACAAACCCCAATGGGGCGCAGAAAATGCCTACATGGAATTCGCTTTGTGGGCGGAAGCCGTGGAGAACGCCGGCAGCTTCTATCCGCCGGACGTAATCAAGTCCTACGAAGCCGGCCGCAAGATCAATTCGCTGGTTGGTGAAGTGTCCTGGCGCGCGGCTGATCACCAGTTGATCAGGCCCGTGTTCATCACCAAGGGCAAGAAACCTGCCGAGATGAGGAACAAGGAAGATTACTGGGATGTGGTGGAAACTGTTCCAGGCGCGTCGGTGATGCAGGCACCCGATGCATTCGGTTGTAATCTTGGTTCGTATACCTGAGTTGTAAATAACCCACGTATTGGCACCGCAGTCGGGATTTCTTGCCTGTGGTGCCAAGTATGCGGCTGTTCGGGCGCCCGGGCCCAGGCCCGAAAAATTAAATAAAAACGACTATGTTTAACTGGACCAATTTCCTTTCCCAATTATTCAACGGACTGGTGCTGGGTTCGCTGCTAGCGCTGACCAGCTCCGGCCTCACTATTATTTACGGCACACTGGGTGTGCTGAATCTGGCTCACGGCGCGATGTTCATGCTGGGCGGTTACGCCGGCTATGTCGCATATCAGGCTTCCGGATCCTTCATCGTTGCGGTGATCGCCGCGACAGTGTTCATGCTGATATTTGGCGTGCTCCTGGAAAGGCTGATTATCCGGCACTTTTATGACCGTCCGGATGAAGACCAGTTGCTGGTTACGTTCGGACTCTCCATCTGCATCGTTGAGATCGTCCGTTACTTCTTTTCGAGCATGTCAAAATCCGTACCCCCGCCATCACTGTTCACCGGCATTACCTCGATGGGCGGCGTCATGTTCCCGACTTATCGCCTGGCTCTCATCGGCATCGTGGCGTTGGCACTGCTGGCCCTGTACCTGGTGCTGTACCGGACACGGCTCGGTCTGATCGTGCGCGCCGGCATCGAAGATTCAGTGATGGTCGATTCCCTGGGTATTGATGTGCACCGCGTGTTCATGATCGTGTTCGGTATCGGCGCGATGGCTGCGGGCTTTGCCGGCATTGTCAATGCGCCTGTGGTCTCCCTCACGCCCGGCATGGGCGAGACGATTTTGGTGCAGACGTTCGTTGTTGTTGTTATCGGGGGAGTCGGGTCGTTTCCGGGTGCCATTCTCGGCGGACTGATTGCCGGCGAAATTATCAGCATCACTTCCATGATTAACCCCGGCTACGCATACATCATGCTGTTCGCGGCAATGACGCTGGTTCTACTGATCAGGCCGCATGGCCTGTTTGGCAAGAAAGGTCGCGCATGAGTATCGGAAAAATGTTCTTGCGGCACCGCTATCTGATTGAAATACTGACTGCCATTTGCCTGATTGCAACACCCTTCGTTCTGCCCCACTTCAATGCGGCCCCCAACACCGTCAATCGTATTCTGGTCTGGGGCCTGTTCGGTATCGGTTTCGATATCCTGTTCGGCTACACCGGCCTGCTTTCATTCGGACAGTCAGCCTTTTACGGCACCGGCGGATTCGTTGCCGCCTACCTGCTCACCCAGGCAGGCTTTCCCTATGTCATGCTTGCACTGATCATCGGGATGGTCGTGGCCGCCATTGTTGGCTATTTGATCGGGCTGCTCGCATTACGCAGCACCGGCATTTACTTTGCCATGATAACGGTTGCGATCGCGGAGATATTTTTCTTTGTCGAGTTTAACCCCCTCGCAGCCTGGACTGGCGGCGAGAACGGGTTGCCCGGCGTGCCCACACCCAGCTTCAATCTCGGCTTCACGACCATCCATTTCTCGGGCGGCTGGTCTCTCTATCCACTGCTTGCCTTTATCTATTTCATCGGCATCGTGATCGCATTGCGCATTGTGCGCTCGCCGGTCGGGGCGATCCTCACCGCGATACGCGAAAACCCGCTGCGCGCGTCCGCAGTCGGACACAATGTTCAGAGCTATAAAATGACCGCATTCGTCATTGCCGCCGCCTACGCCGGGCTGGCAGGCGGCCTGCTGGGTGTGATGCAGGCCTTCATGCCACCGGACGCGTTCATGTTCGACACCTCAGGCCAACTGGTGATGCAGACCGCCATCGGCGGCCGCGCCACGCTGTTCGGCCCGCTGGTCGGCGCCGCCGTGTGGTTGTTCCTGCAGGATTTCCTGCAATCGACCCTGGGGCTGGGCGCGACATGGAAACTGGTGCTGGGCGTGGTGTTCGTGTTGCTGGTGGTTTTTCTGCGCCAGGGCATCATCGGTGGATTCAAGGATCTCTATTGGTTCGTGAGAAGCAAGCTGGTCGCCGAACCCAGGGAAGCGGCAAGCGCCAGCAAGAGAAAAATGGTCGCCGGAACGCAAGCTGTCCGAAAACCTATGCCCATGCGGCCACGCCACCCCGTGGCCAAAAGTTACACAGGCCCGATCCTGCAGGCTACCGGCCTCACCAAACATTACGGCGGTGTGCTCGCCAACACCGATATCAATTTCACGGTGAACGAGGGCGAACTGCGCGGCATCATCGGACCGAACGGAGCCGGCAAGTCGACTTTTTTCAAGATGCTGACCAGCGAAGTGCATCCCACTTCGGGCAAGATTGTGTTCGAGGGACGCGACATCACCGGCTTGAGCGTCACCGACGTCTGCCAACTCGGTCTGACCAAGAGCTACCAGGTCAACCAGTTGTTCAACAGTCTGACGGTGCGCCAGAACCTGGTCATCTCCGCGTTGGCAGAACTGCGCGGCAAATTCAAACTCGACATGCTGTCCAGCTTGTCGGGAACCCCGGGACTGGACGAACATGTGGAGCATACACTCGAGCTGGTCAATCTGACCGAGCGTAGTGACACCCCCGTGTCTGAACTCGCCTATGGCGAGAAGCGGCGCCTGGAAGTAGGCCTTGCGCTGGCGTCTTCGCCCAGCCTGCTGCTGCTGGATGAGCCGCTCGCGGGCATGAGCCCGCAGGAACGGGTCGAAACGGTCAAACTGCTCAAGTCGATCAGCCAGGGCCGCACCATGATCATCATCGATCACGATATGGACGCGCTGTTCGAACTGGCCGAGCGCATCACGGTGCTGCAGGAAGGTCGCATTCTGGTCGAAGGCACGCCGGATGAAATCAAGAACAACGCGAAAGTACAGGAAGCCTATCTTGGCGGTGTCCATGAGGAGATCAAACCATGAGCCTGCTTGAGGTCAAAGATATACACAGCTACTACGGGGATTCCCACATCCTGTTCGATGTTTCGCTACGCGTGGAAAAGAACGAGGTAGTCGCACTGCTCGGCCGCAACGGGGCCGGCAAGAGCACAACCCTGAAAAGCCTGATGGGCGTCGTGACGCCCCGTGCGGGCTCGGTAAAGCTTGACGGGGTGGAACTCGTCGGAAAGAAAAGTCATACCATCGCGCAAGTGGGCATGCAACTCGTACACGAAGACCGGCGCATTTTTGGCAGCCTGAGCGTCGAGGAAAATCTGTTTCTCGCCGCACTGACCGCACCGAACAAATGGCCGCTAGACCGCATCTACGAAATGTTTCCGAGACTGAAGGAACGGCGTGGCAGCAGCGGCACCGACCTGTCCGGCGGAGAACAACAGATGCTGGCGATCGCCCGTGCGCTGATCCGCGATCCGAAAATCATCCTGCTGGACGAGCCGTTCGAAGGGCTGGCTCCGGTGATCGTGCGCGACCTGATGATCGCTTGCCGCGAACTTGCCGCAGCCGGCCAGACCATCGTGCTGGTGGAACAGAATCTTGCGGCAACGCTGGCTCTGGCGCAGCGCGTCTACATCATCAACAACGGACATATCGTGCACGAAGGCCCGTCAGAGACAATCAAAGCGCAGCCTGAATTATTGCAGCGTTACCTCGCTGTGTAATCGCCGCCGGGCGGGATAGCTGCACTTCCCGCCCGCTCTGCGTATCCGTTATACACCCTGTTCACCCGGGCGGAAGCAAGATACGCCGCGGCGTGGGACAATTCACGAATGGCCGCGAAATGCGCCGCAATCTGCCGGAGTGACGGTTGCAATCGCGGTGGCAGCCCGCAAAGAATTGTTGGTGCAGAAGTTCATCGACCGCGGGTAAAATAGCCCAGGTGGCTCTGTGGGCCCGATCGCACTTATAAGGACTTCACCATGCAATTCATCAATCCCCACCCCGATGAAATCGACCGTCTGCTGCGCCAAGTTCATAACGTCGCGGTGCTGGGCCTGTCGCCCAAGCCTGACCGCCCCAGCTATCGAGTTGCCCAGGGTTTGCAAAGTTACGGTTACCACATCATACCGGTGCGGCCCATGGTGGCAGAGGTATTGGGCAAGAAAGCATACCCCGACCTGGAAAGCCTGCCAATGTTACCCGACATCGTGGATGTGTTTCGCGCATCCGAGCATGTACCCGCCATCGTGGAAAGCTGTATCAATCTTGGCATCAGGAATCTGTGGTTGCAGGAGGGTGTCATTAGCGAGGAAGCCGCGCTTCGCGCTCAACAAGCCGGTATCACCGTGGTGATGGATCTTTGCATCTGGCGCGAGTTGATCCGGACAGGGGCACATCCGTCATGAGTTCCGCCCTGCATAACACAGCCACCATGGTCAGGCAGCGCTGCACATGGGCGGGCGAAGATGTCCTGTATCGGCAATATCACGACACAGAATGGGGGGTGCCGCTGCACGATGACCGGGCGTTGTTCGAGTTCCTGATTCTGGAAGGTGCGCAGGCGGGCCTGAGCTGGATCACCATCTTGCGCAAGCGGGAAAATTACCGCGTCGCCTTCGACGGTTTCGATGCGCAGCGCATTGCCCGCTACGATGCAAATAAAATAGAATCGTTGCTGCAGGATGCCGGTATCGTGCGCAATCGGTTAAAGGTGGCCGCTACGGTCATCAACGCGCAGAAGTTTCTCGACGTGCGGGACGAATTTGGAAGCTTCGACTCCTTCATCTGGCGTTTCGTGGATGGCAAACCGAAACAAAACAGGTGGCGCAGCCCGGCCGAAATCCCGACCAGTACGCCGGAGTCGGATGCGATGAGCAAGGAACTGAAACGGCGCGGCTTCAAGTTCGTCGGCAGCACCATCTGCTACGCGCTGATGCAGGCGACCGGCATGGTCAACGACCACACCACGGATTGTTTCAGGCATGGGGAATTAATCAGATGAACCTAAAATTTACAAAGATGCACGGCGCCGGCAACGACTTCGTCATGCTTGACGGTGTGCGGCAAAACATCCAGCTCACTCCGGAACAACTGCGTCTGCTGGCCGACCGGCATTTCGGGGTGGGTTGCGACCAGATTTTGATCGTCGAAAAGCCCGTGAACAAAGGGGCCGATTTCCGCTACCGCATCTTCAACGCGGACGGGGGCGAAGTTGAACAATGCGGCAACGGAGCACGCTGTTTCATGCGTTTCGTGCATGACCAGAAGCTCACCGCCAAGCGCGAGATCCAGGTGGAGACGCGCGGCGGTTTGATCAGCCCGCTTCTCGAACAGGACGGGCGCATAACCGTCAACATGGGTCCGCCGATTTTTGAACCGGCACTTATTCCGTTCGACGGCGGCAGCGGTGCAATCAACGAACCACTGGTAGTCTCGGGCGAAACACTGGACATCAGCGCGATGTCGATGGGTAATCCGCATGCCGTACAACTCGTGCCTGACGTCGAGCGGGCACCGGTTGAAAAGCTCGGGCCGCTGATCGTGCACCATGCCCGCTTTCCCAAGCGCGTCAACGCCGGTTTCATGCAGATAATGGATCGCCATTCGCTGCGGCTACGCGTGTATGAACGCGGCGCGGGTGAAACCCTGTCATGCGGCACCGGTGCGTGTGCCGCAGCCGTGACCGGGATTCGGCGCGGGTTGCTGGACAGCCCGGTGAACGTTGCCACACGCGGCGGCGTGCTGACCGTCACCTGGGATGGCGAAGGTCAATCAGTGCTGATGACAGGTCCTGCGATTAGTGTATTCTCGGGCGAGATCAATTTATAGGGGATATCCATGAGAGCTGAAGAAGTCGCGCAATATTTGCAGAACAACCCGCAATTTTTCGAGGAGCATGTCGATACGCTGGTGCAGATCAACTTGCCGCATCCGCATGGCGGGCGCACGATCTCGCTGAGCGAACGGCAGTTGCTGGCATTGCGCGAGAAGAACAAGGAACTGGAAAAGAAGCTGCGCGAAATGATCGTGTTTGCTCAGGATAACGAAATCGTGCAGCACAAGGTGCATGAATTCGTTGTTGCACTTTTTGCTGCGCGGGATCTGGCCACAGTACAGGAAATGATCCCGCATCTGTTGCGCGATATCTTTGCCATACCCCACGCAGCAATGCATCTGTGGCAGACTAATCCGCCCAGCGCTGAAGTGCTGGCATTTGCCGATGCACAGGCGCAACCGGTTTGTCTGCATCATGCTGCACACGATACCGCCGCATGGTTTGGCGAACAATCCGCGCTGTTGCACTCTTATGCTTACCTGCCATTACACGCCGGCAGTGAGACCATAGGCTTGCTGGTACTTGCAAGCGAAGACAAACAGCGTTTCTACCCCGAGATGGGCACGATATTCCTGCAACGCATCGCCGAAGCCACCGCCAGCGCGCTGCATCCGTATCTCGATCATTAATGAAATGACAACTGCAGCCAAGCCTGCCGGGGATCCCAATCAGCAATACCTGAGCGGCTATCTGGCGTGGTTGCGCAACGAGAAACAGTATTCCGAACTGACTGCGGAGAATTATTCCCGCGACCTCGGGCACCTGTTCGAACTGGCCGCGGAGGTTCCGCTGACCGATCTCAATATTCACCACATCCGTCGCTACATCGCACAACTGCACAGCCGGGGGCTCGGTGGCCGTTCGCTGGCGCGCCTGCTGTCGGCGTGGCGCGGCTTTTTCACCTATCTGATGCGCGATCACGGTCTGGCCGACAATCCCTGCATCGGGCTGCGTGCACCCAAATCGCCGCGAACATTACCGCAAGCTTTATCCCCCGACGAGGCGGCTCGCATGGTCGACCTGCCGACCGACACCAATGAAGCGGTCCGCGACAAGGCGATATTCGAATTGTTTTATTCTTCCGGTTTGCGTTTGGCTGAGCTGGTTGATCTTGAGCTTGAACCGATGCGCGCAGATATTGCCGCAGGCGAAGTGCGCGTGACCGGCAAGGGCAGCAAGACGCGCATCGTACCGCTCGGCCGGTTTGCCATCATCGCGCTGAAAGCCTGGCTGGCCGTGCGCGACCAGTTGGCCAAAACCGGCGAGACCGCGCTGTTCGTCGGTCTGCGCGGGTCGCGCATCTCTCCGCGCGTGGTACAGCTGCGCATGAAGCAATGGGGCATCAAACAGGGCATCACCAGCAACGTGCATCCGCATCTGCTGCGCCACTCTTTCGCCACCCACGTGCTGCAATCTTCCGGTGATCTGCGCGCCGTGCAGGAGATGCTCGGCCACGCCAGCATCTCCACCACCCAGGTCTACACCCATCTCGATTTCCAATATCTCAGCAAGATCTACGACGCGGCCCATCCGCGCGCAAAGAAAAAGACCTGATTGCAGCAAAGTCCGGGGGCGGCCCCGCGACATTGATTTACTGCAAATTCAACATCGGCTTAAAGCCAAGTTTTGCTTCCATGCTGTCCGCGCTGCTGCGCGCTTCGCTCTGGCTGGCATACGGCCCGATATGCACACGAACCAATCCGTCTTTAGTGGACAGCTTGAGCTGCTTGCCACTGTCACCGAGTTTGCTGCGCATCTTTGCCAGATACGCTTCCGCAGCTTCCTGTGTCTTGAATGCACCCAGCTGCAGATAAACGGCAGTGTCACTGCTTGACAATGAATCTATCGCACCAGCATGAGTGGCGGCGGTCGCGGGCGCAACTGCAGGGATAGCGGGAACGGAAGATACCGCTGCCGCAACTGGGGCGGCTGCAACAGCGGAGGCCGCAGCGGGGAGAACTTCCAGATTGACAGGGGCGCTCCTTTCCAGCGGTTGAATTTGTACCGTGCTGGCAGAAATGGCATTGACCCTGACATTGGGATCGATGCTTTCAACTTCCACTTCCGCGCTGCCGTCGCCAATGAGGTCCAGCTTGTACGCTGCGGTGTAGGAAAGGTCGATGATACGATCTTTCATGAACGGACCACGATCATTGATGCGCACGATCACCGACTTGTGGTTGGCCAGATTTGTCACGCGCGCATAGCTCGGCAGCGGCAGCGTGGGATGGGCAGCAGTCATGGCGTACATGTCATAAATCTCGCCGCTTGACGTACGCTGGCCGTTGAATTTTTTTCCATACCATGAGGCGATGCCGCGTTCCCTGAAATTTCCAACCACGGTCATCGGCGTGTAGGTCTTGCCCAACGCGATATAGGGACGATTGGCATAAGGGTGCAGCGGCTCGACTTTTGGCACCGCATCCGATATCGCATCAAGATTAACGGGAATATCCGCACCCGGACCATCCCCCGGGAGATAGCCTCCGCCACTTGTGGCCGGACCCGGGGTTACCGCCTTGCGTTGCGGAACAGTTCCACATGCAGCGAGCAACAGTGTCGTTACGATCAAAACTACGGCCTTCTTATTCATTCAGTCTCCTATTAACTAACTAACTGCCCGGCAGCCGTCAACCCGCGATTTGTGGGCCGGTTCCGGATTGCCTGGCAGGGTGGTGGTTTTATCAGGTTTTAACCAATTTCTTGTGCGTTTCTATACTCATCAGCATACCAAAGCCGAGCAGCAGGGTCAGCATCGATGTGCCGCCGTAACTGACCAGCGGCAACGGCACGCCAACTACCGGCAAGATGCCGCTGACCATGGCCATGTTGACGAATGCATAGGTGGCGAAGGTCAGCGTGATGGAACCGGCCATCAGGCGCGTGAAATAAGTGGAGGCATGCGAAGTGATGATGAAGCCGCGCCAAATCACGAATGCGAACAGCGACAGCAGAATCACGTTGCCGACCAGGCCAAACTCTTCGGAATAGACCGCAAAGATGAAATCGGTGGTGCGCTCCGGCAGAAAATCCAGATGCGTCTGTGTGCCGTGCAAATAGCCCTTGCCGAGAATGCCTCCCGAACCCACCGCGATACTTGCCTGGATAGTGTGATAACCGGTGCCCAGCGCATCCTGCGAAGGGTCGAGCAACATCATGATGCGATGGCGCTGGTATTGATGCATCATCGACCACATCACCGGCGCGCTGGCAATTCCCGCGACCAGCAACCCGCCCATAACCCGCCAGCTCAGTCCCGCCAGGAATAATACATAGAATCCGCTCGCGGAGATCAGTAACGACGTACCCAGATCCGGCTGGCGTGCGATCAGCATTACCGGCATCAGCAACAGCAACCCGGCGACGAAATAATTCTTCAGCGTAAGTGTGGCCTCATGCCTCTCGAAATACCATGCCATCATCAGCGGCACGCCGATCTTCATCAATTCGGACGGCTGGATGGTCATCACGCCAAGGTTCAACCAGCGCCGAGCCCCGTGGCTGATCTCGCCGAACAGCGCCACGGCTATCAGCAATAACATCCCCAACACATAAACCGGCACGGCGGTGCGCATCAGGTAATGCAACGGCAGGTTTGCAACCACCCACATGCAGACAAATGCCACCAGAATGTTACGCATCTGGCCCAGCGGACGATCCCAGCTTGCATTGTCGGCACTGTACAAAACCAGCAGGCTGGTCAGCAGCAGCAGGCAGATACCCAGCAGCAGCTGCCGGTCGATATGCGCGATGAAGCGCAACCATAATTGCTGCCTAGTCATGTTCGCTATCCTCTTTCAAGTCCACTGGTGCCAAATCCTTCGGCTCTTTGCCGAGCAGGTAGTAATCAAATACCTTGCGCGCGATGGGGGCCGCAGTGGTGCCACCGTGGCCGCCGTTTTCAACCAGCACCGCCAATGCGATCCGGGGTTTGTCGGCAGGTGCATAAGCGATGTACCAGGCATGGTCTCGATTCCGCTCGCTGAGATCCTTGGCGACATATTTTTCACCCTGCTTCACGACGACCACCTGTGCCGTGCCGGTTTTGGCGGCAATTTGATAGGGCGTGCCCATGTTTGCATATACCGCGGTGCCGCCGGGCTGAGTGACGGCTATCATGGCACGCCTGACCAGATCCAGAGCCTTGGGGTCAATGTGCAAATCGTACAGGGGGCCCCTGCCGATGGAACGGCTCTCGCTGCTGCGCGGACTTTGCACTTCCTTGACCAGATGGGGTTGGTACGCCACACCGTTATCTGCCAGTGTCGCTGTGGCAAAAGCCATCTGCATCGGTGTGAACAGGCTGTAGCCCTGCCCGATGCCGACCGCTACTGTGTCGCCCGGATACCATATCTGGTTGTAGCGTTTCATTTTCCATTCCCGCGAAGGCAACAGACCCGAAGTTTCACCCTCCAGATCGATACCCGTTTTTTTGCCGAAGCCAAAGCGCGACAGATAGTCGTATATGTTGTCTATGCCCATATCGGTTGCCAGACCATAGAAATAAGTATCGCACGACACCTGGATGGCCTTGAACAGGTTCACGCTGCCGTGGCCGCCCGCCTTCCAATCGCGATACTGGTGGCTGCTGCCCGGCAAATAATACACGCCGGGATCGTTGATGGTTTGTTCCGGCGTTCGGGTGTGATAATACAGTCCTGCAAGTGCCATGAAAGGCTTGATGGTCGAACCCGACGGATATTGGCCGCGCAGCGCGCGATTGGTGAGCGGCTTATCCGGTGAGTTGTTTAACTCATCCCAGCTTTGCGGATCGATGCCGTCAATGAACAGGTTAGGGTCATATCCGGGTTTGCTGACGAAAGCCAGCACCTCACCATTATTCGGGTCTATCGCAACCAGCGCACCGCGATATTTGCCGAACGCTTTCTCGGCGATCTCCTGCAACGTTATATCAACGCTCAATACCAGTGTATTGCCGGGGATGGGTGCGGTGCGCGAAAGCACCCTCACCGCGCGGCCGTTTGCATCCACCTCGACCTGTTCTATGCCGGTGGTACCGTGCAGATCATTTTCGTAGCTCTGCTCAAGGCCGGTCTTGCCGATATAATCGGAACCGCGATAATTTGCCGCCAGATCGTCATCTTCAAGTTGGCTTACCTCTGTATCGTTGATCCGCCCGATATAACCGATCATATGTGAGGTCTTTTCACCGAACGGATAGTCGCGAAACAATCGCGCCTTGATCTCGACTCCGGGAAAGCGGTATTGCTGCACGGCAAAGCGCGCGACTTCAACATCGCTGAGGTGACTGCGGATCACCAGTGTTTCAAAGTTGTGGCTCTCATCGAGTTGTTTTTTGAAACGTCTGCGATCCTTGTTGGTGATCTCCACCAGCTTGGACAGATTGTTGATCGTGGCCTCGATATCCGCTGTTTTGTTCCGGTTTATCTCCAGCGTGTAACCGGAATAGTTGCGCGCCAACACCACGCCGTTGCGGTCGA
The DNA here is from genome assembly GCA_038241165.1 of Burkholderiales bacterium. GTDB lineage: Bacteria > Pseudomonadota > Gammaproteobacteria > Burkholderiales > Gallionellaceae > Gallionella. The sequence goes on from JBBRFZ010000003.1 coordinate 15,680, forward strand.
CTATCAGACCGCGATTGGGAACGATCGGGACGATGGCGATGCGGTTGCTTTCAGACAGCGTCTGGTAATAACTGTGGCGCACCCCCTGAAGATAGACGAAACGCAACAGCAGTATCGCCAGCAATACCGTCACAAAACCGATACCGAAAAACAGACGCAACTGGAAGTGAAATATCTCGCGCTGGTGATTCTTGAACTCAACGCGTTTCTTCATGAACGATTACGGTCCATTCTGTACTGCCGCATTGCCTGGAACACCAGGCTGAGAGGCATCCACAGCAAAGTCGAAGTCACACAACCGAGCAAATAAGGCCACACCACGTAGCCATTCACCTGCCAGCTCACCAGCGCATACACTGCATAAGTCAGTGCGAATATCGCGAACACCTGTATGGTCTGCCGACGCAAATCGAACATCTGCAACCTGTGATGCAGCACCACTCCACCGAAGGCGAGCAGTGTATATGCAAGCGCGTGCTGGCCGAACAGGGTGGCATCCGACACGTCGGCGAGTATCCCTACCGTCCACGACAGTCCGATCCCGATACGCAAAGGCTTGTGCATACACCAATACAACAGCACCAACGCGACAAAGTCCGGGCGCAATATCAGCCCGACTCCCGTCCAGGGAAGCCCGTTCAAAAACAGTGCGGCCAGAATGCTGGACGCAATAAAGAGGTTGCTGACCGGCAGCTGGATCTCGGGCTTGGCTTGCATGGAGAGATAAGGCATCTAATTGTTTCTCCGGAATTTCAGGCGCTTGCCGGAATTCTCCGCCCCGGATTTTTCATCCGGACGCTTGGGAAACTTGGTCATGTCGGACAATATCAGCAGATGGCGGTGATTATCCACTCCGGCAATCGGCAGGCAGGTAATGTTCGAGAAAGGATAGACTGGATCGTGCTCGACCTTTGTCACCCTGGCGACCGGAATACCCGGCGGATAAGTACCATCTATGCCGGAGGTGACCAGCACATCGCCATTCTGTACATCCGCACTGGCCGGCATATAACGCAACGACAACTGGCTGGTATCTCCCACGCCAAACACGATGCTGCGCAATCCATTGCGCAGCACCTGCACCGGCACGGCCTGATCTTTTTCCGTGATCAGCGTAACTTCGGAAAGCAGGGGATAGACGCGGGTGATCTGGCCGATGATGCCAACATCATCCATTACCACCTGTCCAAGTTTCACATCCGAATCTGCACCCTTGTTGACAAGCACCTTGCGCCGGAACACGTCGCGCTCGGCATAAATGACTTCGGCCAATTGGGAAGTGAATTGGTTACGTATCGGCAGCGCATCCAGATCACGCAAATGCTGGTTTTCCAATTCCAGTGACTGCAACTGCAGCAACTGCGCAGCGTCATTCTGATGCTGCAGCTTCAACTCATCATTCTGCTTGATCAGGTCATGCTGTTTGCTCTGGGTGATATAAAAATTCCTCACCTGTTGCCACAGTGCGTCCGGCAGGGCCGCCAGCTGCTGGATCGGCGAAATCACAACCGACAAAGCGCTGCGCGTCGATTCCAGATAGCGATAGCGGGCGTCCACAAACAACAACAGCAACGACAGCACTGCAAAAAAAACCAGCCGCGCCACCGGACTGGGGCCACGATTGAAAAACTGGAAAGATTGCGTGCTGTCTATCAACTATATTCCATCGCGGATCTATGAGAACAAGCGGGGTATGGAAAAACTACCCCGCCCGGCATAACTGCATTTTTTACCACCCTGTCGGGCAATGAAAATTATTCGGTGGTAAAGATGCTGGTCGACTTGTCCATGTGTTCCAGGGCCATGCCTGAACCACGCACCACGCAGGTCAGCGGATCGTCGGCAATCAACACCGGTAAACCGGTTTCCTCCATCAGCAGGCGATCCAGATCGCGCAACAGCGCGCCGCCGCCGGTCAATACCATGCCCTTGTTGGCAATGTCCGCGCCGAGTTCGGGCGGGGTTTGTTCGAGTGCGGTTTTCACCGCGCTGACAATATTGTTGAGCGGATCAGTCATTGCTTCCAGCACTTCATTGCTGGAAATGGTGAAACTGCGCGGCACACCCTCGGCCAGATTGCGCCCGGTGACTTCCATTTCACGCACTTCGCTGCCGGGGAAAGCTGAACCTATCGTCTTCTTGATCTGTTCGGCAGTGGATTCGCCGATCAGCATGCCGTAGTTGCGGCGAATGTAATTAATGATCGCCTCGTCGAACTTGTCGCCGCCGACGCGTACCGAACCGGAATACACCGGGCCGCCCAGAGAGATCACACCCACTTCCGTTGTGCCGCCGCCAATGTCCACCACCATAGATCCAGTCGCTTCTTCCACCGGCAGGCCTGCACCGATCGCGGCCGCCATGGGCTCCTCGATCAGCTCCACACGACGCGCGCCTGCACCGACTGCGGATTCGCGAATCGCGCGCCGTTCCACCTGGGTGGAGCCGCACGGAACACAAATCACGATACGCGGACTGGGACTGAAAATGCCCGCCTTGTAAACCTTGCGGATAAAATGCTTGAGCATCAACTCGGTCACGGTGAAGTCCGCGATCACGCCATCCTTCATTGGGCGGATCACGGTGATGCTGCCCGGCGTGCGGCCCATCATCTGTTTCGCGGCAAGCCCGACCTGCTGTACAACCTTCTTGCCATTCGGCCCGACTTCCTGGCGTATCGCCACCACTGACGGTTCATCCAGTACGATGCCCTGTCCGCGCACCCAGATCAGCGTGTTTGCCGTACCAAGGTCAATCGCCAAATCATTCGTAAAATAGCCTTTTAAAAATCCAAACATGTCGTGTCCTGTAGTCTTTCCTGTAGTCAAAGAGGTGCGCCAATAAACCCTTGTATGATACCCTATTAGCCTTATTTCTATAAAGTTTTTACTATGCCCCCTACTATGAATTTGGCCAATGCGGATGTCCGCAAAGTCGCCAGCCTGGCAAGGCTGGGAATGAGTGAAGCGGAAATCGAATCCGCCCGCGAGCAACTTTCCGGCATTTTTGACCTGATCGCCGAAATGCAGGCCGTCGACACAAATGGTATCACCCCCATGTCCCACGCCCAGGATGTGACACAACGGCTGCGCGAGGATGTGGTGACCGAAGCCGACCAGCGCGAGCTGTTCCAGTCCCTTGCACCGCAATACAATGGCTCGCCCCAGGTCGATGCAGGTTTGTATCTCGTTCCACAAGTCATCGAATAATCCGGATCATGATCAACTCAAGTTTGCAGCAACTCGGCAGCGCGCTGCGCGCCGGAAAGATCAGCAGCGTGGAACTGACACAACTCTATCTCGGCCGAATCGCCGAGCTCAATCCCGCGTTGAATGCCTACATCACAATCAATGCAGAAACCAGCCTGGATCAGGCACACCGGGCGGATAAACTGCTGGCCGACGGCAGGGCGCAGCCGCTCACCGGTATTCCCATCGCACAAAAAGATATCTTTTGTGCCAAGGGCTGGCGCACCACCTGCGGCTCTAAAATGCTGGAGAACTTCATCGCCCCCTATGACGCGCACGTCATCACCCAGTTCAATGATGCCGGTGCGGTTAATCTGGGCAAAACCAACATGGACGAATTTGCCATGGGCTCGTCCAACGAAACCTCGTATTTCGGCGCGGTGAAAAACCCCTGGGACCGCAACGCCGTGCCCGGGGGCAGCTCGGGTGGCGCGGCCTGCGCCGTGGCAGCGCGACTATGTGCCGCCGCAACAGGCACCGATACCGGCGGCTCGATACGCCAGCCTGCCGCGCTGTGCGGCATCTCGGGCATCAAACCGACTTACGGCACGGTGTCGCGCTACGGCATGATCGCTTTTGCCTCCAGTCTGGATCAGGCCGGGCCGATGGCGCGCAGCGCGGAGGATCTGGCATTGCTGCTGAACGTGATGACCGGCTTTGACGAACGCGATTCCACCAGCCTGCAGCGCGACAAGGAGGATTATGGCCGCGATCTGGGAAAACCCCTGGCAGGCCTGCGCATCGGCCTGCCTAAAGAATTCTTCGCCGAAGGTCTGGCTCAGGATGTCGCCGCTTGCGTGGCCGCTGCGATCGATGAATACAAGAAACTGGGTGCGACGGTCGTCGACATCAGCCTGCCGAATTCAAAACTCTCTGTGCCGGTCTATTACGTGCTGGCCCCGGCGGAAGCATCCAGCAACCTGTCACGCTACGACGGCGTGCGTTACGGCTACCGCGCGCCGGAATACTGCGACCTCACCGAGATGTATGAAAGAAGCCGTGCGCAGGGTTTCGGCGACGAAGTGAAGCGCCGCATCATGATCGGCACTTATGTGTTGAGTCATGGCTACTACGACGCCTATTATCTGCAGGCGCAAAAAATACGCCGATTGATCGCGCAGGATTTTGACGATGCGTTCAAACTATGTGATGTGATCATGGGACCGACCAGTCCTTCCACCGCATTTAGTCTGGGAGAAAAGGGCGACGACCCGGTGCAGATGTATCTGTCCGACATTTATACCATTGCAGTGAATCTGGCCGGCCTGCCCGGCATGTCGATTCCGGCCGGCTTCGGCAGCAATGGCCGCCCGGTGGGGCTGCAGATCATCGGCAATTATTTCGCCGAAGCGCAGATGCTGAACGTCGCGCACCAATATCAGTTGGCAACCGATTGGCACACACAGACACCGGAAGGAATTACATGAAACTCTACGCAGAAATCCTGGAAGGCGATTGCCTGAAGGTACTGAAAGAAGCAAAGGATGACTCGTTTGATCTGATTATTACCTCCCCGCCATACGCTGACCGTCGTGTACAAACCTATGGCGGAATTAAACCGGAGCAATATGTTGAGTGGTTTTTACCGCGCTCCGAACAATTCCTAAGAGTGCTAAAACCTACCGGTTCTTTCGTCCTCAATATTAAAGAGAAAGCCGAAAATGGGGAGCGCCACACTTATGTACTGGAACTCATCTTGGCATTACGCAAACAAGGCTGGCTCTGGACAGAAGAGTATATCTGGCATAAGAAAAACTGTTATCCAGGAAAATGGCCGAACCGCTTCCGCGACTCTTGGGAACGTTGCTTGCATTTCACCAAGTCGCGCAAGTTCAAAATGAATCAAGAATCTGTCATGGTGCCTATGGGTGACTGGGCGGAAGCTCGCCTTAAGGCATTAGGGAAAAACGATGTGGTTCGTTATGACTCACAGGTAGGTAGCGGCTTCGGAAAGAACATTGCCAATTGGGCGCAGCGCACAATGGCCTACCCGACCAATGTGCTCCATATGGCTACGGAATGTGGTAATAAAAATCATAGTGCCGCCTTTCCAAAAGCGCTGCCGGAGTGGTTTATTAAATTATTTACCGACGAAGGTGATTCAGTGCTGGACCCTTTTGCAGGCTCTGGCACGACCATTGAGGTAGCTAAGGGACTGCACCGGAATGCAATCGGTATTGAAATACTGTCGGAATATTGCGAGATGGCGAAAGAAAAAATTGAGGAACGTCAATTAACGCTGTTGCAAAAACGAGCGAAATACAAGGTGACGCCTTGAAAGACAAAATCGCTGCGTATATCGAAGAGAAGATTCCTGAATTTCACAAGCGCCGCTTGGAAAGCTTGACTGGCCTTGATCTGGACAAGGTACTGATGCGCAAGAATCCTTACTTGTTTAAAGCCAAGAACATCAACACGGCAAGTGGATTGGTCAAAGCCATTCTCGATGCGCATTTATCTTCGCAAGAAGAGACTATTTTCGGTGCTTTTTTGGAGAACGTGGCGATTCATGCCTGTTCGATTGCCTTGGGTGGAATCAAGTCTGGCATCGAAGGAATTGATCTGGAATTTTCACAGGATGGAACGCGTTTCATCGTTTCAATTAAATCTGGCCCGAACTGGGGAAATTCCAGCCAGATTAAGAAAATGAAAGAGAGCTTCAGAAAAGCCAAGATGGTATTACGCCAGAATGGAACCATTAAGAGTGTCGTTGCCGTCAACGGGTGTTGTTATGGAAGAGACAATACACCGGACAAAGGTGATTATTTTAAATATTGCGGTGAAAAATTTTGGACGCTCGTTAGTGGAGATGCAGGACTTTATCTTGATTTGATCGAGCCACTCAGTCATAAGGCTAAACAGCGCAATGATGAGTTCGAAGACGAATACGGGAAAGCAAATACACGTTTCACCAAGGCATTCATTGAAGAATATTGTTTGATGGATGGCAGCATCGATTGGGACAAAATCGTTAGACTCAATTCCTCAGCAGAAAAACCGACTAAGCCTCGTCCACGTAAAAAAGCAAAGAAAGAGTAACCATGATTTGGGAAACCGTCATCGGGCTGGAAGTGCACACCCAGCTTTCGACCGGCAGCAAAATATTCTCGGGGGCTTCCACCGCCTATGGAGCTGAGCCAAACACCCAGGCCGACGCGGTGAGCATCGCGCTGCCGGGCGTATTGCCGGTATTGAACAAGGGTGCGGTGGAACGCGCGATCAAGTTTGGCCTCGCGGTCGGCGCGCACATCGCGCCGCGTTCGGTATTCGCGCGCAAGAATTATTTCTATCCCGATCTGCCCAAGGGCTACCAGATCAGCCAGTTCGATCTGCCTGTGGTGGGACAGGGTGCACTGACCATCCAGGTGGAGCCCTTGTCCGGGAACGCCAAGCCCTATGAGAAAGTGGTGCGCATCACACGTGCCCATCTGGAGGAGGATGCGGGGAAATCGGTACACGGTGAATCCCGGGGCGTTACCGGTGTTGACCTGAATCGCGCCGGGACGCCGTTGCTGGAAATCGTTTCCGAGCCAGACATGAGCTCCGCAGCAGAAGCGGTGGCCTATGCCAAAACCCTGCACTCGCTGGTGCGCTGGATCGGCATCTGCGACGGCAACATGCAGGAAGGTTCGTTCCGCTGCGATGTCAACGTGTCAGTGCGCCGCCCCGGCGCACCGCTGGGCACACGCCGCGAGATCAAGAATCTCAACTCGTTCAAATTCATGCAGCAGGCTATCGACTATGAAGTTCAGTGGCAGATCGACACGCTGGAGAATGGCGGCAAGATACATCAGGCCACCATCCTGTTTGACCCGGACAGCGGCGAAACACGCATGATGCGCAGCAAGGAAGAAGCGCACGACTACCGTTACTTCCCCGATCCCGACCTGCTGCCGCTTGAGATAAGCGAGGAATGGAAGGCAAAAATCAAAAAAGACTTACCTGAGTTACCGCATGAGATGAAAGCTCGTTTCATACAGCAATGTGGTTTGCCTAGCTACGATGCCGCAATCTTAACTTCCGATTGGAACTTCGCCAATTACTTTGAAGGTGTGTCTAGAAGCTCACTCATGGATGGGGAATCTTTAGCTGATCCCGATTTCAAGCTTTGTGCTAATTGGGTAATCAACGAAGTTGCTGCCAAAATGAACCAAGAGAACCTACCTTCTTGGCGTTTTGGTGTCAGTGACGATACCTTAGGACACCTTCTTAGACGTGTCCGTGAAGGTGTAATCAACGCGAAAACTGCAAAAGATATATTTGCCGAATTTTGGGAAGAAGCTCGTAAATCAAATTATGAAGCCCATGGTGGACACCCTGCACTCGTGGATGAATTAATTGAGAGACGAGGACTGAAGCAGGTTTCCGACAGCGGCGCGATCGAAGAGCTGGTGGACGAAATCATCGCGGTCAACGCCGATAAGGTCGCTGAATATCGCAGCGGCAAGGACAAACTGTTCGGCTTCTTTGTCGGCCTGGCGATGAAAGCCAGCAAGGGCAAAGCCAATCCGGCGCAGCTCAACGATATCCTGAAGAAAAAACTCGCCGGCTAAGGATCCTTTTTTCTCGGCTTGTGCGGTGCATGACTGAACAGGACGTCGTACAGCCAGTTCGGCAACAGTCTCAGCAACCGCCCGACCAACGCCATCTGCCACGGTATCACCGCGAACGATTCCCCCCGTTCGATCACGCGCACCATGCGTCGCGCTGCCTCGTCCGCTTCCAGCATGAACGGCATGGGGTATGTATTGATGTCGGTCATCGGGGTTCTGATGTAGCCTGGACAGATGGTCACCACCTTGACGCCGCTGCCGCGCAATTCTATGCGCAGGCTTTCCAGATAGGAGATCAGTGCGGCCTTGGAGGCGGAGTAAGCGCCTGCCCCTGGCAGGCCGCGGAAGCCAGCGACGCTGGCGATGCCGACCAGCCAGCCGCGTCCGGCTGCACGCATGGCCTCCACAAACGGCTGAAATGTCTTCACCGCGCCCAACACGTTGATGTCCATTACATGCTGGAACACCTCGTTGTCTTCGGCATGTCGGGTCAGTGTGCCGATGCTCACGCCGGCATTGGCAATGACGATGTCCGGCACACCGGCGCGCGCGATAAAATCGTTTGCGGCATTCTGGATGGCATGCGAATCACGCACATCCAGCGCGTAACAAAAAACCTGTTCGGGAAATTCTTCTGCAAGACCTTGTAATAACTCGTCGCGCCTGGCGAGTGCGGCGACTGTCGCGCCGTGTTTGAGATAGTGGCGCGCCAACGCCAGACCGAGACCGCTTGACGCACCGGTTATGACCAGCGACTTAACAGGTGTTTTTTTCATGTTTAGTCGAATGGCCATGCAAAGCCAATTACACGGCGCGTCATTTCAACACCCATCATCCGAGGTGCTGCATGAATTCCGGGATCAACCTGAAAGTTTACTATTTGCCGTGGGTTTTGCGCGCCATCACGATCACCCGCTTTAATGCCTGGATGGTATCCTCGGGCTGCAAACCCTCGATCACATACTTTCCATCCACCACCAGTGTAGGGGTTCCGTTGATACCGTAGTTGCGTATCATTTGCTTGGCGCGCGTCACCATGCTTTTCATGGCGAAAGAGTCGTATGCGGCAGTAAACTTTGCCCGATCAACGCCATGTTTGGAGACAAAATCGGCAATCTTGTCTTCATCGACCAGGATGATATTGTCCTCGTTCCAGGCGCGGTACAGTGCATCATGTAACTGCGCTTGTTCGCCCATGCTTTCCAGCGCGTAATAGGTATAGGCCATCGGTTCCCAGGAATCACGAAAAACGGTGGGCACATAAGACAGCTCCACATCCCTGGGCATGGTCTTTTTCCACGCGCTTAACAGCGGGTGCAAATGATAGCAGTGCGAACATCCATAAAAGAAGAACTCCAGCACCTCGATCTTCTTGGTATTGGTGGGTTGTGGCGGATTCAGCAAAGTGTAATCCTTGCCGAGTTGCGCTTCGGCCAATGCAGTTCCGCTTGCCATCAATGCCAACGCAACGACCAGACTCCTTATCATGCTTTTCATGTATCGCTCCTCTTGTGGTGATTGTATATATCTATTGCACACGCATCGGAGTGCTATTCACCCCGTTTTGTTTCAGAAATCCGCGCGTCCGGTTCAATTCATCCACATTTTTATAGGGCCCCAGACGCACGCGATACCACACACCCTTATCCTTGATTGCCGCTGTCTGGATATTGGCCTCGACACCCAGCAGGGCCAGTTTGGCCTTGAGATTTTCAGCATCATCAATATTGGGAAATGATCCTGCCTGCAATATCTGCGGTTCGTAAGCTGCAGACGGGTTCTTGTCCGCGGTTTTGGCTTGATCTGCCTGTCTGGCGGGAGCGATAGGTGTCGTTTTCTGTTGGTCGGTCAGAATCTTGTAGAACTGGAAACGCTGCTTGCCATCAGTTGTTTGCGCCGGTTGCCCCGTTACAGCGGGGGGCGCCTGCTTGGTCACATCCGGCTTCGCAAAAGCCGGCTGTTCTCTGTCCACGAATGGGCTTGGAGTCCTCTTCATAAACCATACCACAGCAGCGGCCAGGGCGACACCGATGATCATGCCGACAAGAATGCCAAATCCCAATGAATTCCCGGTCTTGCCCGGCGCGGCTTTTTTGTTGCCGTTATCCCTGTTCATATTGTATCCATTCGTATTCATCGCATCTTCCCGGACTTCACATTTTTTCGGGCGCGCTTACACCCAGCAAAGCCAGTCCGTTATGTATCGCTTGTGCCACCGCGGCAATCAATGCCAGCCGCGCCGTCTTGATGGCTTCATCCTCGACCAGAAACCGCGAGGCATTATAGTAGCTGTGGAAATCGGCCGCCAAGTCCTTCAGGTAAAATGCGATCACGTGAGGCGCCAGATCCTGGGCGGCAATTTCAATTACCTGGGGATAGTCGATCAGCCTTTGCAGCAATGCCGTCTCGTAATCGCTGTCAAGCAGACTTACATCCGCCTGTAGCAGCGCATTCCGCTCGCCATCCCATAGCGCCAGCACCGCGCTGATACGGGCATGGGCATACTGGATATAGTACACCGGGTTGTCGTTGCTCCTGGATTTTGCCAGATCGATATCGAACACCAGCTGGGAATCCGGATGGCGTGCCGCAAGAAAATAGCGCGTCGCGTCACAGCCCACTTCGTCTATCAGGTCGCGCAGCGTAACGTAACTGCCCGCGCGCTTGGATATCTTGACCTCCTGCCCGTTGCGCAACACCGTCACCATCTGGTGCAACACATAATCCGGCCAGCTTTGCGGAATGCCTGCATCCAGCGCCTGCAATCCCGCCCTGACCCGGGTGATCGTGCTGTGATGGTCGGCCCCCTGCTCGTTGATGACGCGGGTAAAACCGCGCCGCCACTTGTCCAGATGATAGGCGACATCCGGCACGAAATAGGTGTAAGTGCCGTCTGTCTTGCGCATCACCCGGTCCTTGTCATCACCGAAATCAGTGGTGCGCAGCCACAGCGCATCGTCCTGCTCATAGGTGTGGCCGCTGGCGATCAGCTTGTCCACCGTCTCCTTCACCTTGCCATCGGCATACAGGGCGGATTCCAGCGAAAACAAATTAAAATTCACACCGAAAGCACGCAGATCGATGTCCTGCTCGCGGCGCAGGTACGCAACAGCGAAATGACGGATAGCCTCGGCATCGTTCACATTTCCGGCTGCCTTGACATGCTGATCGTCCGCTTCCACCGTTTCCTCGGCCATATAAGCCTCCGCGACATCCGCGATATAGTCGCCGCGATAGCCTTCTTCCGGCCAGGATGGATGATCCGGCGTGATGCCCTTGCAGCGCAGCTGCACCGAGCGCGTCAGGTTGTCGATCTGCACACCGGCATCGTTATAGTAAAACTCGCGCGTCACGTCCCAGCCCGCCGCGTGCATCACATTGCACAGGCAATCGCCCACTGCCGCGCCGCGGCCATGCCCGACATGCAGCGGTCCGGTCGGGTTTGCGGAAACAAATTCCACTCCCACCTTGCGACCCGCACCGAGATGGATGTGGCCGTATCCCGCGCCAGCCTGCAACACGCCGCGCACCACTTGCTGTTTGGCTGCGGTGGTGATGAACACATTGATGAATCCCGCCCCCGCGACCTCCAACTTTTCGATGACCCCGGATTCCGGCAACGCCGAGATCAGCGCATGCGCGATATCGCGCGGCGATTTGCGCAGCGGTTTGGCCAGTTGCATCGCCAGATTGCAGGCATAGTCGCCATGGGATGCCAGTTTGGGACGCTCGATCAGAATCTCGGTTTGGGTTGCTTCGGGAGCAACCTCGCGCAAGGCCTGCGCGAACAATTCGGACAAGTGGATTTTGAAATTGAATACGACAGACATGAAGCGGCACCCTTAAAGAGGCGCGGATTATATCATCTCGCCGGACGGCGCATATTCACGGCCGAAAATTACTTCACCATCAAAAAACGAGTCTGCAGTTGACGTCATGGAACATTTCTGCCATTTGGCGGCCATATTTCATATTCATAAAAAATTGTTCAAATTTGTTTCATCTATCGACAAATACCCCGCCTTATCTTAATATAGTTAGCCTACTAATAATTAGTTAACAAATTAATAATGAAGCCATTGGACGAACAATTCGCCGAATCACTGCATCAGGTTGCACATGCCTGGCGGATCGAGCTGGATCGGCGGCTGCGACCTTCGGGGTTCTCCCATTCACGCTGGCTGCTGCTGTTGCACCTGTCACGCCACGACGGCTGCACCCACCGCGAGCTGGCGCAACACATGGGCATAGAGGCCGCAACACTGGTCAGGCAGGTAGACCACATGGAACACGAGGGACTGCTCAAACGTTGCGGCAGTGAGACCGACAGGCGTGTCAAGCATCTATACCTGTCCGCTGCCGGCAAGAAGGCTGTTGAGCACATCCGCAGCAATGCGGCCGAACTGCGCAAAGAGATATTGTCCGGTTCCGGCAAGGATGATATCGGCACGGCTCTCGATGTGCTGCAAAGTATCCGCGACAAATTAGCCAGGAATCCGTAGCCGAAGGAAATCAAATGGAATTTTTCAAAGCTCACCAAAAAAGCATCTTGCTTGTACTGGCTCTCATCGCGCTTTCCGGCGGTATCGCATTCATTTATTACTCCGGGCTTACCCGCAGCACCGACAACGCTTATATCAATGCGGATGTGGTAAACGTGGCGGCGCAGGTATCGGGGCGTGTCACAGCCGTATACATCAGGGACAACCAGCATGTTCATAAGGGTGATCCGCTGTTCGACATAGATCCCGAACCATCCGAAATCGCTTTGCTGCGTGCACGGGCCGATCTGGCGCTCGCCAGACAGGCGGAACGTCAGGACAATGCTGAAATTTCCATCGCCAGGGCGCAAATAACCCAGGCCGAAAGCGATCTTGCCAATGCCCGCACCAGCTATTCACGCGACCGGGAACTGGTGGCACAGCACTTTCTCTCGCAGCAGTCCCTTGATGACGCGCATACCCGATCGCAATCATTGCAAGCTGCGCTGGAAGAAGCACGCGCAAAATTGACCAAAGCACTCTCTGCCCCGCAGGAACCCGAAAAACGCGGTGACATACTGAAAGCTCAGGCGGCAATCGAGCAGGCCAAACTCGATCTGCAGCATACCCGTGTCGTTGCGGCCCAGAACGGGCAGCTCAGCAATGTTACGCTCGCCGCGGGTTCGCTGGTCGCCACCGGCGAACCCCAGTTTGCGCTGATCACCGACAACAGCTTTCGCATCGATGCCAATTTCAAGGAAACCGAACTGGTGGGCATTCATCCCGGCCAGAACGTGGACATCAAGATCGACATGTATCCCGATCGGCATTTCAAAGGTACGGTGCAAAGTCTGAGCGGGGGGACCGGCACGGCCTTTTCACTGTTACCGCCACAGAACGCCACCGGCAACTGGGTAAAGATCGCGCAGCGCGTACCGGTACGGATCAAGATAGCCCAAATCGATGCCGGTTATCCGCTGCGCATCGGCGCAACGGCGACGGTGAGTGTTCAACTGAAATAGCATCGCCATGGACAGCAATCGTGTATTGACCGGCACAGCCGTGATGGCCGCGACCATCATGCAGGTGCTCGACACCACAATCATCAATGTCGCGCTGCCCAACATGATCGGGGAGCTCAATGCCACGCCGGACAATATCAGCTGGGTACTCACTTCCTACCTGATCGCCTCGGCCATCATCATGCCGCTCACCGGCTTCATCACCGACCGCATCGGGCAGAAACGATTCCTGTTGATCAGTATCGCCGGATTCGTTATCTCATCGGCACTTTGCGGCCTCGCCACCAGTCTTGCGCAAATGGTATTTTTCCGTTTCCTGCAGGGTATTTTCGGGGCTGCACTGGTACCGCTGTCGCAATCCATCATGCTGCAAATTTTCCCCGGCGAGCAACGCGGCAAAGCAATGGCGATCTGGGCGATGGGTGTGATGGTGGCACCGATCATGGGGCCAACGCTGGGCGGCTGGCTCACCGAGCAGTGGAGCTGGCGCTGGACGTTCTATATCAACCTGCCGGTTGGCATCATCTCATTTCTACTCGCCCTGCGTTACGTGCACGACACCCCCACCCGCGCACGACGCATGGACTGGATGGGCTTTGCTTCGCTGGCATTGGGGATCGGTGCGCTGCAGCTGGTACTGGATCGCGGCAATCAGGATGACTGGTTCAGTTCGCAGACCCTGGTCTTTGCCGCCATTGCCGCCGCACTGTCTTTCACTTTTTTTATTTCATATACGCTCACCGGCAAGCATCAACCGCTGTTCGATCTGCGTATCTTCCGCGACCGTAATTTTCTGGTTGCCAGCCTGATCATGACCACCATCGGCATCGGCTTCTTCGGCGGCATGGTGCTGCAATCGCTGTTCCTGCAAAACTTTCTCGGTTATCCCACCTTTGAGGCCGGGTTGTATATGGCACCGCGCGGTGTGGCATCGTTCTTTGTAATGATGTTCGTCGGCAAATTCTCCGGCAAAATTCTGCCGCGCAATTTCATCCTCGCAGGCATCTTCTGCAGCATCGCAGGAAATTATCTGATGACACTCTTCACTAGCGACATCACCGCGAATGACCTGATTCTACCGATGGTGCTGCAGGGCTTTGGCATGGGGCTGGTATTCGTGCCGATCTCCACGCTCGCCTTCACTACATTGCCCAAAGCTGTTGCAGCCGAAGCCGCCGGCATCTACAGCCTGATCCGGGCGGTCGGCTCCGCACTCGGGATCTCCATCCTGGCCACCTATTTCTCGCGCAGCACGCGAGAAAGCTGGGCTCTCTTGCGCGGCAACATCTCGCCTTATAACGAGTCCCTGCGCACCTACCTGGCCCCGCTCCATCTGGGCGTGCATGACCCGCAAGGCATCGCATTCGCCGCCAGAGCCGTGATGCATCAGGCGCAGAACATCGGTTACATAGACAGCTTCTGGTTTGCCACGATCAACTTCGTGCTGATGCTGCCGTTACTGTTGCTGTTGCGCGCACCTGCCAAAGGAACACCCGCACAGGTGCAGGTCAGCCCGGAGTAACGTATCTCCATCCGGGCGCATTGCGCAGCTTCGCATCTGCGGCGACTCAATGACCAGCGCTACCTGCTTGCTTATGACTCGCAACCATTGAGACAGGATCAGGATTTTTTACCTTCGCGGCCGACTTGTTCGGACAGGTTCAACAAATTGCTCACTGTGATTGTCGGCTCAATTCCCCACGGATCAAATACTGCCTCAGGCGAGCGCTTGACCCATGCTGCCCGCATGCCGGCAGAAACAGCGCCGATCACGTCGAATGGATTGCTTGATACCAGCCAGGCATCGGATCCCAACGCGCCGGCTCTTCTTAAAAAATAACTGTATACGCCCGGGTTTGGTTTGAAGGACTTCATTTCATCGGTACTGACCACGCCGATGAAATAGTCCCGGATACCGGCGCCGGTCAACAATGTCTCGACTGCCTCGGCACTGCCGTTGGAAAAAGCGAACAGCCTGTGCCCCGATTTCTTTGCACAGGCCAATCCTTCAGTCACGCCATCGAACGCGGGCAATGTTCTGTAGGCCGCCAGGATTTCCTGTTTATCCTTCGCACTGAATGAAACATTAAAACAGGAAGCCGTGAAATCAAAAGCATTGCCGGTGCATACGGCAAAGTTTTCATAATTCTGCATCAATCCCCGGCGGAATGAATATTCGAGTTGCTTGTCACGCCAGGCTCGGGAAAATTCAGCAGCTCGATTCCCGATAAATCGTTCCAGCGTATCGATGATGCCATGGGTATCTATCAGCGTTCCATAAACATCAAACCCGAGTGTAATTGCCATAAAAATCTCCAGTTATCTGTTATGCATATCGGTCTGCTGACAGCGTACAGATACCGCCAACGATATTCCCGGTCCCGTCATATATTATGTGTCGGCTTTCCGGATAATCGCAATGAACAGCCAGACGATGGCCAGTGGCAGGAGCAGAACCAGCAGAAACGGAAAGGCGAATCCCGCCATGACGAGTCCGGCAACGATCATTGCCCCCAGGATAAAAACGCCGATTCCGGCAAACACGAAGAGCAAAAAGATCGCCGCACAAAACAGCGCTGTCAGTCCGATGATGAATCCTGCCGCTCCGGCTGCGCCCATGAGCGGTCCGGTGAGTTCCTGACCGTTGATGATGATCCTTGCTGACCCCGCATCAAAAAACAGCCCCCATACAACGACGGCCAGCATCGCAAATGCAAGTACGATTGCCACTTTCCTGACCATATCAGGACTCCTCTGGTTGGGTGTGCAATCCTGACAGGCAGCTATAGTCTATGGCAGCCTGCCGCACACAGGTTTGCACGCTAGTCGGCCGCCGGTAGACGTATGGTGTAAGGCCCTGATTTTTCGTCGCGCACCACCCTGAGTAACTTGTGGTTCTGCGCGTCCTCAACCAACTCCTTGAACGAGCGATAGCCGTAATACAACTCGGTGAATCCGGGTTTGCGCCGCTGCATGGTGGTCTTGACCAACGATCCCCAGATCTTTTCGTCCGAACCGCGCTCAGCGATCAACGCCTCGACGGTTTCGACGATAAAATCGAGCGCTTCCTGGCGCTTGTCTTCCTCGACCTTAGCTTCTGAGGGTTTCGCCGCACCGGCGACAGGCTTTGCAGGCACCTTTTTGGCGGCCTGTTTCTTTTTCGCTTCCTGCGCGCGCACCAGATCGTCGTAGAAAATGAACTCGTCGCAATTCGCGCTCAGCAGATCAGAAGTCGAATCCTTCACGCCGATGCCGATCACGTATTTGTTGTTCTCGCGTAGCTTGGACACCAGCGGCGAGAAATCCGAATCTCCGCTGATGATAACAAAGGTGTCCACATGGGCTTTGGTGTAGCACAGGTCGAGCGCATCCACGACCATGCGAATGTCGGCCGAGTTCTTGCCCGACTGGCGCACATGCGGAATCTCAATCAGCTCGAATGCAGCTTCGTGCATCGTTGTCTTGAATTCCTTGTAGCGTTCCCAGTCGCAATAGGCTTTCTTGACCACGATGCTGCCCTTGAGCAGCAGGCGTTCCAACACTTTCTTGATGTCGAACTGTGCGTATTTTGCGTCACGCACACCGAGTGCCATGTTCTCGAAATCGCAGAACAGTGCCATGTTGGTGATTTCCGGTTGAGCGGCCAAATGTATCTCCTTTGTTTTCTACCCGCTTGCGAACGGCTACAAAACCTTGCCGGGATTCATCAATCCTTGCGGATCAAGTGCCTGTTTGATGGTCTGCATCAGTTCCAGTTCCAGCGGGTCTTTGTGTTCACGCAAGGTAGCGCGCTTGAGCTGCCCCACGCCGTGTTCGGCACTGATACTTCCGTTAAGTTCACCCACCGCGGCATAGACCAGCCTGTTCACTGCAGCTTCCTGTTCTGCAATGAATGCCGGGTTCCGTTTAGCGTCCAGCATCGAGATATTGTAATGGATGTTGCCGTCTCCCATGTGTCCGAAGGCGACGATACGAATGCCCGGGAAGGCCTGTTGCAATTCGGCATCGGCGCGCGCGATAAATTCGGCGACCCGGCTGATCGGAACGGATACATCATGCTTGATGCTGATTCCTTCGCGTTTCTGTGCCTCGCTGATGTTCTTGCGTAATTTCCACCAGCGTTCGGCGTAATCTTTGCCGGAGGAAATCTCGGACTCGGTGATACCATCGCCAAAAGATCGCAGTGCCTCGCGCAAAGCCTCATCCAGGGGTGCTGACAGCACGTCGGCCAGTTGGGTAATGACGATCCACTCGTGCCTGGATGTAAACGGTTCACGCGTGTCGGGTATGTGCTTGAAAACAAGATCGAGGCTGGAACGCGAGATGATTTCGAAGGCGCTGATCCTGTCGCCGCAGCTTGCGCGCAGGTGCGCCAGCAACGCGACAGCCACTGCCGGGTCGCGCACTGCGACGCAAGCGGTCGCCTCGATCTGCGCAAGCGGAAACAATTTCAGCACCGCTGCGGTGATGATGCCCAGTGTGCCTTCCGCTCCCATGAACAGGTGTTTCAGGTCATACCCGGAATTATCCTTGCGCAGGCGGCGCAATCCGTTCCAGATGCGCCCGTCCGGCAGCACCACTTCCAGCCCGAGCACCAGGTCGCGCGCATTGCCGTAGCGCAGCACATTGATACCGCCGGCATTGGTGGAAAGATTGCCGCCGATCTCGCAGAATTTTTGTGTTGCTGTCAGCCCCAGCGGAAAAAAACGGTTGTTCTCCTCGGCCGCCTCGCGCACGTCGGCCAGCTTGCAACCCGCCTCAACAGTCATAGTGTAATTTTCAGGATCGATGTCACGAATCAGGTTCATGCGCGACAGGTTCAGCACCACTTGTTCGCCTTGCGGCAGCGGCACGCTGCCGCCACACAAACTGGTATTGCCGCCCTGCGGCACGATGGCGATACGATTGGCGGCACACAACCCCACCACCTTGGCGACCTGTTCTGCATCGGATGGGAACACTACCGCCAGCGCATCGCCCGAGTAACGTCCGCGCCAGTCGGCACAATAAGGCGCAGCCGACTCGCCCGCCAGCACGGCATCTTTTCCGGCAATGGTGGTCAATGAGTTGATCAGATTTTTTTGCATCAGCGCAATTCGCGGGGTGAGTCAGTCCCTGACAGGGATTCAAGACATAACGACTTCATCATAGCCCACTTCGGGAATAACGAACAAGCATCCCCTTGGCTGCGGGTAACCGTGTGGGTACCCGACATGCCTAAAACGTGAATAGCGAACTTACTTTGCCAGTCCGGCAATATATTTTGCCATCACCTTGATATCCGCATCGCTCGCCCCCATGCCCCTGGGCGGCATATTGGTAAATTTCCAGCCGAACGAGCCGCCCTTGGTGATATTCGCCTCCAATTTAGCCACCGCGTCAGGGTCTCCTTTGTACTTTTGGGAAATATCCATAAATGACGGGCCAACGACCTTTTTGTCCAACGCGTGGCACATGTTACATTTGGATTTCGCAACAGATGGCATGTTCGCAGCCAGTGCGGTTCCCGACACGATCAAACTTGCTGTGACTAACATTCCTGTTATGACTGATTTCATTTTCCACTCCTTTGGGTTGGTGAATAAAGATGATACGTGCGACATCAAAATTAACTTTTGTTGACTCCCGCGTCCGCTTCTCTCGAAAGATGGGCGCGCAAGCGATTAAGAGTTTCTGCCAAAACGGAATAGCGCTCAAAGAACTCTTTGGTGAGTTTCAGATCATCTTCCTTGCTGGTAGTTTCATCGCCTCCAACTTTAAGCATGGCCGTGCGCAAGATGTCGGTCAACTGATCGTGAAATTTTGAAACTTCCTCGTCAGACGAAAATTCCATCATTTTATTTTTTGAATTGTATTTCATTATCCTGATTGCCTGTGATTATTAAGCGGTTAATGTTGTAAAGCCAGGGCAGCACGTATGTTCATCCGACATTGCCCTAGTGTCCACCTTCCTTGACTCGTTCGTAGTCGGCATTTTTCATTCCCCTTGGCAGAGCAGGCGGTGATTCCGGTTCAAGTTGGTTAAATCTTTCTATTTGCACGGTATGCGGGTTATGGCATTCAGTGCATATCCACCATCTCTTCTTGCCGCCCGTCTTCCATGAGCCTATTCGTTTTCCGTGTATTCCCGCCCTCCAGTCGATGTAATTCTCGCCATGGCAGCTGCCACATAATTTTTGCGGCTGGTTAAAACTGAACTCGTTTCCCTCGCGATCAATCAGTTTGTTCCGGTGCTTTGCACTGTGACAATCGAGACACCACATCGCTCCGCGCCCATGCATCAGCTTGAGTGAGTTGGTGACGATATCCTGGTGCATCCCGATCAACCTTGGCTTTTTATTCTTTGGGTATGGCACGATCTTACCGTCATGGCATGTCTCGCATCCTTTGGGGCCCATATTGAAATACATTAACTGGGGTTCTCTCGGCTTGACAACAGCATTGGCAAAATCGCCGCGCGTTTTATCGTTTATGTTCGGCATTTCACCCATCGGTATGGTTCCGTAAAAAGGATCCCCGTACCATAAAACACCGTCGGTTTTTTTAGAGCATTTAACATTTGGATAACCATATTCCGGATCGATATTTTCGACCCTGGTAACGGAAGAGAAACCTGCCCTGCTCTCAAAGCAGTCTGTTACCGGCTGAGCACTCTGTGCTTCAGCCTGTTTTTCCTCTGCGGAGTGAGCGATATTGTAGGCACTCAATCCGCCAACCAGGAAAACGCACATGGCAAGTGCAACTATTTTTGACGATTTATGCAGGCAATCCATTTCAAATATCTCCTTAAGCGCCGCTCTGCGAAGCAACTGACGACTTGTCATGCCTCACTTCGCCAGTCAATATGCCGATTGCGCCTTTCAAGATAAGCGTCAGGAACAGGAACCCGAGGGCCCAGACAAGCAGCACGTTGAAAAACTCGATAAGGGTAACGTGGTATTCCGTATATTCTCCAAGAGGGGAAGGACTGAATGCGGGAAACACCAGAATCATGGGCTTCTCTAACAAGATCGCAAAGAAAATAACGACATTCACCAACGGAAGCCAAAGGTCATAGCTGTGTCTGACCTTGCGGAACAGCAGCGCAATAAAACTGCCTACTAACGCCCCCATAATTACCCAAAACCAGGGCACGAACATATTGAGCCCGTTGTGGCCAAACATGCTGAATTTCATCGAGGCGGAATGCTCTGTACCCGAATAAAGTACCGTAAAGATTTCGGCAGCGAACACCAGCATCAGTATACCGAGGCTCCATGCGATGATCGTGGTCATCAAATCGATGACCGGATCATTGATCACGAGCTTGGTATATTTCCTGACAAGAAGGAATATCAATACGATCAATGCAGGCCCTGACGCGCCAGCCATGGTCAGAAAGGCGAAGGGCAGGACTGCGGTATCCCACGGCGAAATCCTTGCGTTGCTGGCGAGCACGAATGCCGTGACGATGTGTATAAGTGGCCCCCATGCAATGGCCAGAAAAACAATCGCGGTAAACCATCTCGACATTTCTTTCTCTCTGAATGTGCCGGTATATTTTTTGTAAAGAATGTAAACAACGCCGAAGAGATTGAGGAATAGATAGACGTTCAGGACTATCGTATCGAACGACAGCATTGAATTTGGAAAGTTGAGGAAACCGATACCGGGAACCATATGCCACGTCCTGTCCGGCCTTCCCATGTGAAACAGGATGAATGTGATACCTGTGGCGACAAACACCATTGCGACGATCTCGCCAAGCACCGCAAGCTCTTTCATGTCCTTGCGATGATATAAGTAGCCGGGCGCAACGACCAGGACTGCCGCCGCCGCGATGTGTGCGGTAAAAATGAAGTTTGCAAAAAACGATTCCATTGTTACCTGGTCAGTGGCACCGGTCAGGATAAGTCCCCCGGTAAGTTGTCTGTATGCCGTGTAGGAACCGACCAGAATGAAAAATCCCAGGAACAGAAGCCATGCGTAGTACTTTGACCCCCCTTTTATCGAGTACGAGCCGAAGTCCCTTGCAAATGACAGTGCTGTTTTCATTTCGTGACCTCAGCCTATGTAGTAAAAAAATTTGGGGTAGGTGCCGAATTCTTCTTTGAACCTGAAGACTCGCTTGGTGGCCAGAACTTTTCTGACATCGCTCTCGGGGTCGAGAAGATTGCCGAATTTTCTGGCTCCCACCGGGCAAGCCTCCAGACAGGCGGGATCCCTGCCCTCCCTGGTTCTCTGCACGCAGAAGGTGCATTTCTCCATCACGCCCCTCATGCGCGGCCGGTTGCCAAAGTAGTGGGTCTGGGGGTTCATCTCCTCGGCGGGAAGGTTGGGTTCACCCCAGTTAAAGTGCCTGGCTTGGTAAGGACAGGCCAGTTGGCACATACGGCAGCCGATGCACCAGTTGTAATCGATCAGAACCACACCTGCGTGGTCCCTGAATGTTGCCCTCACAGGGCAAGCCTTGACGCAGGGTGGTTTCTCACACTGCTGGCATTGGACCGGCATATAGAAAAAGTCCTTCTCGGGTACTACGTTATCTGTGTAGTAATTTTGTGCGTCCTCGGTGGAAAAACCGGCAGTCTTGTAGGCATTCCCGCCAACCTGGACTCCGTAATCGCCGAATTCGCTCCTTTCGGGATACCCCTTGTCCAATTGGTCGGCGGTAAAAGAAATGTTCCCTTTCGGCATTTTCATCACCTGTATCCATTGAACCTCGGGATCATGGCGTGACTGGTTGTTCTCCTTTACACAAGCATGAACGCACCGCCTGCAGCCTATGCATTTCCCGATATCGAGTGCGTAGCCGAACAGGACACCATCCGGAGCTTCCACATCGGAAACAGTCGTTTTCTTCTTGTATTGTGCGGTATACCGTTTTTCCAGCCGTGCTATGGCCTGCTTTTTTTCCTCATCGGACATCAGTATAAAGTGCCCCTGGAAAAACTCTGCGACGGTTACATCGGCATCCGGATTCGAGGTGTCGACAGCAGGGTTTGCTGACGCAGGCGCCGCCACAAGGGCCGCAACGCTCGAAGCACACACATTCTTCAAAAATTCTCGACGGCCTTGTTGTTTATCATCCACCTCTTTGAATTCCTCAATTTTTTCTTGTGACATCACTGCCTCCGACAACAGATGTTAGTTAACTGAATACTATGCAATTGCCTGGTAATGACAATTCAACAGCTTATCGATCCGCTGTTTTTTCTCGTCGTCAGTCATAAGGACCAGTTGATTCCCCATCATTGCCTTTTCCTGAGCGGCAAGATCAGCCGCATACTTTGCACTTGCGTTGTTGGTCGACGCAGAGGACCTGGATATCAGATTCGTCGTGTAACCGGCCGCTGCAACCACACCCACTGCCGCCGCCGCTTTTTTGAAAAATAACCGTCTGGAATTCTCTTCTTTCATCATGCCACCTCTTTTATCAATTTTTATCAGTAGTGGAACCTGCGCCGCTCCAATTGGAAAATACCTCGCGAACCTGCATGAACTGAAATGATTTGTCGAAGAAATAGTCTGCATTGGCACGTTTGCAGGCATCCACATAAAACTCGTCGATGCAGTTGGTTAAAACCATGACCTTGATCTCCGCATGGTACTTTTTGATGTTCTTCAGTACGGCAATACCCGATCCCGGCTGCAGGTTGAGATCCAGGATCACGGCATCAGGCAACAAGGTATTAATCTGTTCGATGGCGCCCGCTTCGTCGGTTGCATAACCGACTATCCTCACATCGTGAAATTCAGAAAGCATCATTCGCAGGATTTCGCGCATTGACTCCGAATCTTCCACAATAAACACGTTCATCATTTCGCCTTTTACGCCATGTCGGTTTGCATAACCGATGTGATGTGCGGATTATGTTTCCACGTCCATGCAGGCGGCAGCGATGTTTGTCCTATATTTGTGTAGGATGGGATGAGAGTTTGTTGTCAGTGTTTGTCCGACATGACCCGACAGCAGGACGCTTTCGGGTGGACAGGCGGGGGACGCTTATTCTGCGAGCCGGTTGTTGACAGCGTAGCGCATCAGCTCTGCGTTGTTCTTCAGGTGCATTTTATCCAGAACACGAGTGCGATAGGTGCTGACGGTTTTCACGCTCAAAGCCAAAGTGTCGGCTATATCCGTAACGGTTTTGGCCGATGCGAGCAGCAAAAATATCTGGTATTCACGATCAGAAAGGATTTGGTGCGGAAGTTTTTCCCCCGCCATGCCTATCTCGTTGGCGAGAATCTCGGCAACCACCGGGCTGATGTATTTCTTGCCGCTGGCCACGTGGCGTAATGCCTTGATCACTTCCGACGGTGCGCTCTCTTTGGTCATGTAGCCGACAGCACCGGCCTTGATAAGACGCTTTGCGTATTGATCCTCCGGGTAGATACTGAGAATCAGTATCGGCAGTTGGGGTTTTTCCGCGTGTATCTGCTTGAGCACATCTATACCGCTCATGTCCGGCATCGAAATATCGAGCAGAACCACATCACAGGCAATTTCGCGTATCTTGTGCAGCGCATCAACACCGCTTTCAGCCTCTGCTACCACGAGCATTTCACCGCTTCCTTCAATGATTTGTTTCAGACCGCGGCGGACAATGGCATGATCATCGGCAATCAGGATACGTATCATACTTTACCTTCCATGTTATGCCCGGCAACCAGAGGCAATACCACCGTCAGGCGCAGCCCCCCACCGGGCGGGCTGTCAAATTTGATCTGTCCTTCCAGCTGCTCGACCCGTTCGCGCATGCCGCGCAGGCCATAGGATGTTTGTGCGATGACGTGCCCTTCCGGCAGGCCGCAACCATTGTCACTGACCGACAGGATAATCTCCCCATCGCCTTGCTGAAATTCGACATCCACTCTGCTTGCCCCGGAATGCTGGGACACATTGGTGAGTGCTTCCTGAAAGATGCGGAACAGATTGATCGCCTGTGCCTTGTCGAGCTTGCTTTCATCGTCCCTGTCATCCTCGCAGATGACCTCGCATTGAATCCCGGTACGTTTTTTGAATTGTCCGCACTGCCATTCAAGTGCCGCCACCAGACCGAGATCGTCAAGTATGGTCGGATGCAGATCGCTGATGACGCGCCGCGTGACGCCCACCGCGTTGTCGATCAGTTGCGTCATGGACTCGACGCGTTCGCGCAACGGTTCTGTCCGCCCACTTTCGGACAGCCTGCCAGCCAGCCAGTAAGCATCCATTTTAAGTGCGGTCAGCGTACCGCCCAGATCATCGTGAATTTCGCGGGCGATTCTGGTTTTTTCCTCCTCTCGCGCAGACTGGATATGCGCGGTGAGTTTGCGCAATTGCAGCTCGCCGGCTTTTCGTTCGGTAATGTCGGAGAAAATACCGACATAGTTGGTAACCTGCCCCTCGCTGCCGAGAACAGCCGTGATGGCCAACCACTCAGGGTATATCTTGCCACTCTTGGTACGATTCCAGATTTCGCCGCTCCAGAACCTGTCCCGCTTCAGAACATCCCACATACCGCTGTAGAAATCTTTGTCATGGCGACCCGATTGGAATATCCCGGGCGTTTTCCCGATGACTTCTTCGTCGGAATATCCGGTTATTTCCGTGAATGCACGGTTGACCCTCAGGATTTTATTGTTGGCATCGGTCACTGTCACGCCTTCCAGAGCTTCGAAGGTGACAGCGGTGATACTCAGTTCGTTATATTGTTGCCGAAGTATTGCCCGTTGTCTTTCCAGTGGCCGTACAGCCAAAATATAAATCCAGGGAGTGACGATAATAACCAGTAAAACGGGATCCAGAAATTCCCAGAAGACCGACGCTATTTTTGTGCCCAACATCGGCTTCAATACAATTTCGATCAATACCATGATCAGGAACTCTACGCCGAGTATCAACAAGGTGATCAGGTACATCTTCCCGAGCGGTGAGTTAAAATAGTATTTCAGATTATGTTTGACCATGCCAATCCGGAACCATAATGGAGAAGACTCAACCCTCGACGGGGCTGAATGATACCGGACCCGAAGCGGAAAGAGGTAAACAGGGTAACGCCGGTATTCAATCTGAAGCCGGCCTTTTCATCAACCACATCTGATAAAGCGAGGAAAGAATCATCACTGTCGAGGCCAGGCTATAGCCGAAGCCGCCGATGATTACCAGCCAGGCAAAATTCGGGTTCCACTTGGTTAACCACCAGGACGCAACGTCCAGGATCAGGAATGCAAACGGGGTGAAAATAAGAAATGCTTGCAGCCGGCTACCAAAACCCGTCGCGTAACTGAATATCCAGCCAACAAAGAAAAAGATGAAGGCAATGCCGAACAAATGAATGTGAGACTCCCGGGTCAGGCTCGCAATGCTGGCCCCCTCATCGATCATCGCTTCCTGCTTGACTACTTTGTAGTGGGTGAAATCCGGAAGTCCCGGAATCACGCTGTGGCACATTGTGCAGTGTTGCGCGAAAACCTCTTTGAAATGCGAATTCCATTCGGCTTGGGGCGCACCATTCCGGACCCACTTTATGATATCCATACGCACTTCAGGCGGCGCTTTATCCTTCATCGCACCGTTTAGCTTGGATTCCAGCTTGGCACCTGAACGGTTTCCATAGTAGCTATACACAATATCATCAACCGACAGGCCGAGTTTGCCGTCCGCCATGCCATGAGTGAGCATGATCTGTACGCCGGCCATCAGCAGTCCCAGCCCGATAACCAGCAGGTAACCGGTGAACAATGCTTTGAGGGGAAGCTTGAGTTTTTGCAGGGGTATCTCAGTCATGTGTTTTTTTCAAAATTAGCATACGGCTGGCACGCTGCATGACATTATCAACAAGACGATTTGGCTCATCATCCCCCGCGGAGAACAGAAAAATTCCTTCAAATGATGTTTTGTCATGCTGATCCGGAACCAATCGATAGAAAGATAAACGTGCCCTGCGTGCATCAAACACTTGGCGACTTATATTCTTCCTGATTGCCGCCCATATCTGCAGAACCCCGACTCCCAGTTTAACCGGGTGACCTTACTCTCATCGGAATGACGGCGCCCCGGTTTTGTGTTTCATTTTGTTACATTGCTTTAAAATTCCAGTGGGTCAACATCCAGTGAACAGCGCAATTTTGGGGTGGCCAGTGCGTCCAGCAACGGTTGCCAGACACGCAGAAATTGCTGCAGGCTCTTGCGGGTCGTGCTTTGCACCAGCAACTGTGCGCGCAGGTGGTTGGCTCGTCGCGGCAGTGCGGCGGGTACCACACCGAAAATTTCCACCTCATACCGGAGTGCGATCCCGGCGGCGCGCGCATCATTCAGATAACCATATACCCGGGTTTCTTCCTTGCCCTCGGCGCGCAGCATGGCCTGGTATACGAACGGCGGAAAGCCCGCCATTTGCCGCTCGGCAAGCTGCGATGCTGCCCAGCCTTCGAAATCATGTGTCTGCAGCGCAAGAAACAGGGGGTGATCGGGGAAGGCGGTCTGTATGATCACTTCGCCGGGTTTGTCGGCGCGTCCGGCACGTCCGGCTACCTGCACCAGTTGCGCGAATAGTTTTTCGGCTGCGCGGAAATCGCTGCTGTACAGCGCGCTGTCCGGATTGAGCACGCCGACCAGGGTCAGCGCGGGGAAGTCGTGTCCCTTGGCAAGCATCTGCGTGCCGACCAGAATGTCCACTTCATTGGCATGTATCTGGTCTCGCATGGCCTGCCAGGCGCGTTTGTTGCGCGTGCTGTCCCTGTCAACACGCAATATGCGCGCATCCGGAAAGCGTTCCTGCAGCACGCTTTCCACACGCTGTGTGCCGCTACCGACCGGAAGCAGATCGGCATTGCCGCAATCCGGGCAGGCCTGCGGCACACGTATCTGGTAACCGCAATGGTGGCAGCGCAGACGTTGCTCCTGTAAATGCAGTACCATCTTTCCGGCGCAATTTTTGCAACCTGACAACCACCCGCAACCGGTGCACATCAGCACCGGCGCGTAGCCGCGACGGTTGATGAACAGCAGACTTTGTTCATGACGCCCGATACGCTGCCCGATCTCGCGCAACAGGTTTTCGCTGATGCCGTGGTGCATCACAGTCTGGGTGATATTAATGCTGCGCACTGCAGGCAGGCGTGCCTCGGCCAGCGCCCGCCTGGTCAGTTTGAGCATCCGGTAACGGCCGCTTTGCGCGTTGTGGTAACTCTCCAGTGATGGCGTGGCCGAACCCAACACGACCTGCACCCCGTGCTGGCTGGCGCGAAACACCGCCACATCGCGCGCCAAATAGCGCAGGCCATCCTGCTGCTTGAACGAGCTGTCGTGTTCCTCGTCAACGATGATCAGTGCAAGCCGGGGCAATTCGGCAAACACCGACAAACGCGTGCCGAGCACGATCTGCGCAACTCCCAGTTGTGCCTGCTGCCAGTTATGCAAACGTTCTCCCTCGGACAATCCGCTATGCAGGCTGATCAGGTTCACATCGGGGAAACGGCTGCGAAAATAATTTTCGAGTTGCGGCGTGAGATTGATTTCCGGTACCAGCAACAATATCTGCCCGCCATGCCGCAATATATCGTGCATCAGGTGAACATACACTTCGGTCTTGCCGCTGCCTGTGATGCCGTGCAGCAAAAAACAGGTGTAGCCCTGCGCTGCTGTAACGGCATCAACCGCCTGCTGCTGTTCGCCGGTGAGCGTGTGCGCGTTGTCGAACACGTGCCCGGCAGAGATCACGGCCTCGTCGCAATGCTCCACATAACCTTCCCGGAGCAGCGCCTTGAGTTGTGTTCCCGCCGTCGGAGAAAGACTTTTAAGTTGTGCGAGGCTGCACGGCTGTTCGGCAAGTCTGGCAAGAATTCGCCGCTGCACCACTTTGCGTTTCGGGAACGGCAGCGACACGTTACTGGTGGAACTACTAGCCATTCGACTAGGCGAGCCAACCACGCTCGCCAAATCGCTGGTTATGGTGAAGTCAGCCGATTGCGGGAGCAACCGTCCAGCCGCCCCTCCCGCATCGTAGGGTTCCACTCCACCGTCTCGGGGCGGCATATCCAGATCCAGTGCCGCACCGCGCGCACCCAGCCGATAACTCAAAATCGTTTTGCTGATGATCGGTTTATCGGAACGCAAACGGGCCGGTAACGCTGACAACACGGTTTGCCCGATCGGATAGCGGTAATAGTCACTGCAAAAGCGCAGCAGATCCAGCAGCTGTGCCGACAGCGGCGCGCTATCATGCAACACCTGGTTCACCGGTTTGACACGCCCTGGCGCGACATCCGTGGTGACATCACACTCCATCACCACGCCGACCATCTGGCGCCGCCCGAACGGCACAATCACGCGCTGGCCTGTTGCAACTGCAATACCCTCGGCCACCGAGTAATCGAACAGGGTGGGCAGCGGGACATCGAGAGCGACACGTACAATAGACATATTTTTTTCAGGTAATCAATATTGCGATTGTCGCAGAAATGCAAAAGCCACAGGAGATACCCGCGGCCTTTGTTTTGGCTTGCTGTAGGAGCGGGGGCGGCCCCCCCACCACCTTATAG
>JBBRFZ010000004.1:0-40410 GCA_038241165.1 Burkholderiales bacterium
ATTGGTCACATCGACGATGGTCTTCCCCTGCCAGTTGGACAGCGCCTTCGCGATATCCGAGTGCGACTCGAAACGGACAGCCAAAAAGATGACGTCCGCCTTGACCGCTTCCGCCAGATTTTTGGGAATGATCGTGGGTCCGATCGCGGCTGCGGCAGATGCAAAGCTTTTCGGGTCGCGCGTGGTTGCAACGGATACTTCGATGCCATTGCGAGCGAACGCCTTGGCCAGGGCCTGGCCGATATTGCCGAAGCCGATAATTGAGTAGCTCATGTATTTCTCCTATCTCATGTTAAATATTGAGTTCGCGAAGCGAACGTTGGTGGTCCCGCGACTGGCAGGGCTGGAGGGCCAGCCGCGGGATCACTCCGGGGTCAGACCTGCGCCATGCCTCCATCGACGGCGAGATCTACGCCGGTGATGTATGAACTTTCGTCGGAGGCGAGGAACACGACGGCAGCCGCGATTTCCTCTGGCTTACCTCGGCGACCTATTGGAATCTGCGTAACGAACCCTGCGAGCGCTTGCTCGGCCTGTTCAGGGGTAAGGCCCGTCGTCTTCTCTAAGGCCGGGGTATCGATTGCTCCGGGACTCACGCAATTGACGCGGATCTTGCGGTCTTTCAGCTCCAAAGTCCACGCGCGTGCGAAGTTGCGCACAGCCGCCTTACTCGCGGCGTAGGTGCTAAACCCTGGAAGTCCCAATACGTTCGACACCGAAGAGTTTAGGATAATCGAGCCGCCATCTTTGAAAAGCGAAAGCGCCTTCTTTACCGTAAAGAACAGTCCCTTCACGTTCACATCGAAGGTCTGGTCGAAATGAGCCTCGGTAGCCACCTCGAGCGGTGAGATTGTACCCGCGCCTGCATTCGCAAATAGAATGTCGATGTGACCATGCTTCTCTTTCACGACGGCATATAGCCGGTCCAGATCTTCCAAGCGCGAGACGTCGCCCGCCACCGTCGTGACGTTTCTCCCGATTAAGTCGGCGGCCTCTCTGAGTTCCTTTTCTCTTCGGCCCGTGATTACGACGTGCGCACCTTCTTCCACAAAGCGCTTGGCCGTGGCCAAGCCAATCCCGCTGCTGCCGCCTGTGACAACTGCAATTTTTCCCGCCAAGTTTTTTCCGTCGTAGTTGCTCATCTGCTTTCTCCTTTATTTATCGTTGTTAAATTTATTCAAAATTCCATTCGCTTGATCAGAGGAGTCCGTTCCCTTCGCGTTAGACCTGGGCCATGCCTCCATTGACGAGGAACCTTACCGTTAAGCTTTTCCATGATTTTTCCTTTAATGATGTCGGACAGCGTTTCGGTTCCCATTTGAACAAATATGCTGTATCTTATGGATCACTGATCCAGATACGATTTCATTATGTGGATCAGTGATCCGTTTGTCAAGGAGATTTATGCGAGCCGACGCCAGAAAAAATTACAGCCATCTGCTTGTGGTCGCGCGTGACGTCGTCGCCGAGCATGGTGCCGATGCGTCCATGCGAGATATCGCCCGCCGGGCCGACGTCGGGTTGGCCACGCTGCTTCGTCATTTCCCGACGCGAGAAGCCTTGTTCGAAGCATTGCTGCGTACGAATGCGGACGCACTGACGCAGCGGGCAGCCGAACTCGAAACGTCGAGTCCACCTGACGAAGCATTGGTGTCCTGGTTTCGCGAAGGGGTGGCATTCACTCATAGCTATAGCGGCGTTTGCGCCTTGATGGCGAGCGCTCACACGGACCCGGACTCCGCGCTTCACGCTTCAAGCACAGCGTTGTGGGCAGCGGGCGCGCGATTACTTCTCCGTGCTCAAGCCGAGGGAACGGCGCGCGCCGATATGAATGGGGACGACCTGTTCGCCCTGATGTCGGCGCTCGCCTGGCTCGCCGGCCAACCCTCATTCGCGCCACGTGCCGATCCTCTCTTTCACGTTATTACGAGCGCCATCCTGACAGATCGGCCTAGCAACGATGTCAAGAAGGCAACGTATTGAATTACATCGGCAACGGATGGTCGATAGCCAGCTTCATTGCACCTTTGCCCATCTT
Source organism: Burkholderiales bacterium (assembly GCA_038241165.1). GTDB lineage: Bacteria > Pseudomonadota > Gammaproteobacteria > Burkholderiales > Gallionellaceae > Gallionella. Next base: position 2,039 of record JBBRFZ010000004.1, read on the forward strand.
TAGATTGATCAAGTCCATCGTGTTCATCAATTTGCTATTTTGCTCTGTTGGTTGTTCGGTAAACGGATCACCCTGGCTGATTCCAGCCGGAGTAATGTCAGACAACATCACCTCGGCCTTTAAATAACGAAATCCTTCCTTTTGATCCTCATTAAACAAGCCAGAACTGCCTCTACAAATACACGAGAGTCGTTCGTTGCATGTGGATGACCTACCGTCATCCCTGGGCTGTATTGAGGTTCGTCTCGCTTGCGTTGGTTGGTCTGAAGGTAAAAGAAGGCCGTAGCCGCTAGCCTGTCCGTCAAGTGGGCTAAAGCGCGCCCCTTATGTCAATTTTGACTGGCTGCTTTGCAGAAAGAAGTAGACGCTACAAGACATATATCCATACGGCTGGTATGGCCGAACAACTGCCCGTGGATGCCAGAAATTTATTTGGCGCGATGAATTTTGAGTTGTAGGGCGGCTGTTCGGCCATAGCGGAAGTTTGCCGATTTTTCTGCCAACGTCCGCTGCGCGCAGCATAGCAGTCAGGTGTATTTAGTGATCCGGTGAGATTCACCCTTTATTAGTAAAAGCTTTATCCCTTAGGAAGTGAATGTCCCTGTAACTCATCTGTTGACCGGCGTAAGGCCACGGCGGCTAGCGAGAAGAGCGACATCCTTTGGATTGGCGCTGTGGCTGAGGCGCTTTAGAACCTTCTGCTGCGTTTCGGGCGTCCAGAATATCCGCAAATGCTTGCGTGCCCGAGTTACGGCTGTGTAGAAAATGCTGTGTGTAATGTCGTCTTCATTGGCATCGGTGATCACGATTTTGACGGAGTCATACTCGAGGCCTTGTGCTTTGTGGATCGAAACGGCGTAGGCCACCTGGAATGGCACGGAGGTGTGCAATGAGTCATCATCCTCATCGCCGGCATCACCTTCGTAGACGGAGAAACGCACAGTCGATTCACCCAGCCATTCAAGCTCATCACCGACAACGTCTAACTCAGTGAGCGGTCGCTCGAGTTGAACGTCGAACTGTATTCGGCCAGGAAATTGGTCGACATCGACGATCCGACCCTTCAGGTTGTTGTAAATCACCGTTCCGAACCGCTTGGTCTCGTTGAAAAGAACAGGATCGTCGATCTTGTACGTCGAGATTCCCCAATTGATTGCTTTTCCGGGGTTGCTGCTCTGCAGAAATCGGTTGATGTTGTTGATACCGTAAAGACCGTCATAGTTCAGGCAAAGAATGATTTCGTCCCGCCCTTGGTTATCAAACAGTGTTTTGTCGAGCACGGTCGAATATTCATTGCGTGCCATGACCTCGGCGAGATCATCTTCGATATTACGAACCTTGTTCCAGAAGTCTAGCAGTGCATCGTCCTTGGTCCTGTATGGCTTCGTCAGCTCGAACACAGATGAGCTTGGGATGAACGAGCGTATGACCCCGAACCAGTTACCAAACTCGATCGATTCGATCTGGTAGACGTCGCCGACAAGCACGAGCAACTTGAAAGAAGTATTCCCCAGCACCTTAATCAAGTCGGCATTGCTGACGGTGCTGCACTCGTCAATGATGATGAGGTCGTACTCCAAATCGGCGGCACACTTGTAAATATGGCTACTGATCGTTCGAAAGACCGAGTTCTGCGCGGTGACCTTGCGCTTGAGGTTGTCGATTGCCGGGTGGGTGTGCGCGAGGAAGAGCTTTCTCTTGTCGTTAAAGTAGTGCGCGATGTGATCCACCATCGTTGACTTGCCAGTGCCTGCTGCCCCGTAGATCAGGGCGACGCGCGACTGGTTGAACAATAGCTTGAGAACATCTTTTTTCGCCGAATCGTCTATGCCGCGATATGTTTCTTTGAGCCAGCGCTCGACGGCTTGGGTGTAGCCGTCAATCCCGGACGAAGCGTATTTCTGGAGTTTCTCGATGATGGAGACAGTGTCATTCTCATAGCCGCAGATGAAGACGTGTCCTTTGTCTTGCATGAGCAGCCGTTGCTCTTTATGCGTGTGGTATAGCTTGCTGTTATATGTGGAGATCAATCCGTTGACGTCCCCGAACTCCTGGAGGTCAGCTACCGGCGTATAGAGCATGCCGTGACTATCCACGTTGTTTTTCACGCGCCGAGAGAGCAGTTCGTGGCTCCGTCCGGTCGTATCGAGGCTCTCGACGAGATTCCAGTGCCGAGGATTGTGCCCTGGAAGCGAGGTGCAGAACGGCATTTTGTCAAAGGGATCGCAACCGTACTTGAGCCTCATCCCGGAGAGAAAGCTGCAGCCTCGCTCATCATGCTGCGGCCTAAGTTCCTGATTGTGCATTCGCAGCAAGAGATAACGGAGGATGTTGTGCCCCGGAGCGTTTGTCCTCACAAGGCGGCGTGTTTCATCCAGCACCGGAAAGATCAGCGGTTTTGTGACACCAGATGCCCCAGCCGTCCTGGTCGTTGCGTACTTGTCGTCTGCCATATCAACCAGGTCTAGCAGGCTGTCCGAGTTGGCTGTCAGCCTACGCATCAGGTAACGATACTCTTCTGACTCCTTCCGAACGTTTATGGTCATTCCCAGCAGGCGCGCATAGTTTTTTAGCTCGCACGGGCGGATTGAGACTTCCCAGTCGCGAATGATCGTGATCGGCATCGTCTGACCAATCACTTCGATTGAATCCTGCCGGAGTGTCAACAGGGCCGCGTACTTGTCAGTCATGTCGATGTCAGTGAAGGCGATGATACGGTCAAACTTGTTCACCTTATCGAAGGCCCGGCAGAAGGTGACCTCGTAGTAGATGCGACCGCGAACAAAAAACGGGCACGTTTTGTGGATGTAGTATCGATGCTTGGGGCCGCTCTCCGGCAGGCTTGAACGGGCAGCCTCGATTCTGGCGGCGATTTTCTCGTAGTACTCCCGAAGCGATGGATCGAGGTCAACCGGGAAATCCTCGAGGTTCGCCAGCACCCCGACTCCACAGTTGTCTTGAAGAAAACTGCGGATGCGGTGGAGGTACTCGTAGTACTTGAGCATCAAACGCTCTGAAGCGTCCCCGTCCTGTGTGTAATGAGAAACGCTTTTTTGAATCAGTTTGTGGAACTTGGCGAGAAAGTTGAACTTAGCCTTGCTCTTGACAAAGGCGAGCCCCGGTTCCACATCGTTGTAGTGGAATTCGGCATCGGGTGAATCCGTGTGGACAAGAACAATTACTCCCTCGACCAAGTTCCGGAGCTGAGAGAGAATATTCTGTGAAAGTAATGCCCGCTGCTCTGCGAGCAATTGGATATTGCTACAGATCGCCACGTTAGCACTTTGAATCTGTTTACTGACCGTAGTCATTACGCCACCGTAACCTGGCCGTTCATCAGCATGGGCAGCAACCAGTCGCGGAGTTGGGTGAGCTGCTGGTTTTCTTTGGTGTTGTTAGCGATTCTTTCGAACGCGGGTTCAACTGCTGCGGCAAATTTTTCGACGACATCGATTTTTGGAATGGCCAGATTAGTTAGTTCGATGTCATTCGAGACGATGGAATCGAAGATCGAGCCAGAGGACTTGACCTGAAGGTGATGGATCAATTCCTTGGAGAGAAAGAACAGATATGTGTGACTGATACCGGATTTGGCGCGCAGTGCGTAACAGGACTGGTTCATCGCCATATCGACACCGGCCAATACCAGCCTGCCCACGGAACCGCGTGCCGTGATGAAAACTGTGTACTTGCCGAAGAGCTTGGTACTACTGCCTTTCAGGCCTTCATCAGTGATGTAATCTGCCGTCGAAAACTTGAAGATGGTTCCGTCGGCATCAGTGGGTGTAAAGAAGGGAATAGCGCCACTCCAATATTCTGGCTTCTTTTTCGTAGGTGTTCCGCCGCCGAGCAAATCAGCAACAGCCAAAATGTTTGAGTCCTCCCACCCCGCCGGAATCTCCCGCTTCAGCGTGGCGTTGTAGATCATCTTTCTGCCGGAGGATTTGTATGGTTTGCCGTTGGCGTCGGGGTAGTCGAACTGCACGAACCAGTAGTCATACAGCGTCTTGGCCATCGCCTCCAGCTCGGCGTTGATGCGGTTATTGCAGGCTATCTTGGCATCGAGGGCGGAGAGGACGGCGGCGATTTTTTTTTGTTGTGCTTTGTCCTCAATTGCGGGAACAGCCTTTTCGTGTAGCTCATTCCGATTTACGCCGGGTACGGCGCTTTTATCGGAAGTGCTAATTCTTCCAAGGCAGTTCAAAAGGTAATAAATGTATTTGGGATCATTACCCTTAAAAGTGGTGACATATAGTGCCGTGTTGTGAGGCCAATACTTCCCGTCAACATAATACATTTCGCCTAGGGTTCCATAGCGCCCTGTTACAACGCCCTGTCCATCGGCCTTGTACTCGTCGTGATAGCCGGAAATCCCCGCAGAACTTATAACCGGGTAAGGTCCTGGACGGCGTTGACTTTCAGGTAAGTCATATCCACGTTTGAGGTTTACCAAATCGCCAAGGCGTTTGGACGAGACTTTACTCATACCGCAACCCTGCCAACTGCTTCTTGATCTCCTGTTCCAGCCCCGCCGATTCCTTGAATAACTTGTCCAGATTGTCGCTGAAGCCCTGCATCTTCGCGGCGAACTGTTCCGGCGTCAGGTCGCTGTATTCGATCTTGACCTCAAAATACTGCCCGGCGCTCAGGCTGTAATTCTTGGCGGCGATGTCTTCGTAACTCACAACGACCGAGAAATCCTCCACCGCCTGCTTGGCGTTGAAGGTAGCAATGATGCGGTCTTCCTCGACGTCAGAGAGTAGCGTCTTCTGGTTCTTGCCGTCCTTGACCTTGGTGCCGAGGTTGGAGGCATCGAGCAGCACCACGCCTTCCTTGTTGGCATCGTCGATGAAGACAATGGAGACGTTGGTGCCGGTGGTGGCGAAGATGTTGCTGGGCATGGAGACCACACCGGCCAGCATTTTATTGTCCACCAGATGTTTGCGAATTTTTGGGTCGATGCCCGACTGCGCGGTGATGAAACCGGTGGGCACCACCACTGCCGCTTTGCCGCTGGGCTTAAGCGAGTGAATGATGTGCTGCAAAAAAAGCTGGTAGATGGCCATCTTGTCGAAAGCTTGCTTGGGGATGTTCGGCACCCCGGCGAAAAATCTGTCCTGATGTTCCTTGCTGTCCAGCTCGTTGCGGAAATCGCTGAAATCCATCTTGAACGGCGGATTGCTGACGATGTAGTCGAACTTCCGCAGCGCCTTGCCCTCGCGGTGGTAGGGGTGCAGCAGGGTGTTGCCTTGGATGATGTTGGGGATGGAGTGCACCAGATTGTTGAGGATCAGGTTCAGGCGCAACAGGCTGGATGACTTCTGCGAAATGTCTTGCGAAAAGATGGCACAGCGTTGCTCGCCGATGGCGTGGGCGATGTTCATCAACAGCGTGCCGGAACCTGCCGAGGGGTCGTAACAACTGACGTTTGCCACCTTGCCGCGCACCGCCTCCGGCACCAGGATGGCGGCCATGATTTTGGCCACGGCATGCGGGGTGTAGTACTCGGCGTATTTGCCGCCACTGTCCTTGTTGTAGTCCTTGATCAGGTATTCAAACAGCGCGGCGTAGAAGTCGTATTTCTGGGTGAAGATGCGCTCGAAGCTGAACTCCACCAATTTGTTGATGACGGCGCGGCAGAAGGCATCGCGCTTGGCGTGGTCAGTGATGTATTCGCTCACCCGATCAAATAATGTGACTTTGGCACCGCCGTCGGTCTTGACCGCGAAGATGTCGTTGTTGGTAATGGCGATGTCGCGCAGGGTGTCGTCGAACAGCTTGGCGAATTCCGGCGCGTTCTGGCGACCAAACAGGTGGGCGATGAAGTGCTCGGCCTTCAGCCGGGCGGTGTCCGGCCCCATTTGCAGTTGCAGCATTTCCAGTTCGTCGGCACTCAGCTTGGCGAGGGCTTGCTCCCAGCTTTCACCTTGAGCCAGTTCCGGTCTGATTTTCTTGGCTTCGAAGGCAAACTTGTCGTTGAGAAATTTATAGAGAAAGACCTGCGTGATGATCTTGAACTCGTTGCCGTCGTTGCCGAGCCCATAAGCGGCACATATCGCCTTGAGGCTGTCGATCAGTTGCCGTGTGCGTATTTCAAAATCGTGCGTTACCAAGGGGATGCTCCTGTTCTGGCGCCGGTGCGAGAACCGGCTACAAATTCATTCATGTATTCGGTCACCACCAGCTGATTGATGGTGCGGGAGGCGTCCGGGGTTAGTTTGATCTTTTGGCGAGTTTGGAATTCGCAGATCACGAGCGGCATCATCATCTTTTCAAAATAGCTTTCGTTGGACAGCATTTGGGTGTTCTGCAAGACCTGCTCGTCGGCCTGCTGCTTAACGCCGAAGAGTGCTTCAAAGAGGCTGCGCTCGGTTTGTGTGAGCGTGCCGCGCTCCCATAGGCGCTTGTGAATGCGGGTGTATTTCACATCGCCGTAGTACTTGGCGCGGAGCTGGTTGTTTTGCCGGTTGAGTTCCTTGACCTTGTCGTGGATGGCATTGAGCGCGCCGATGTTGGCGGTCATCTCTTCCTGGGTGACTTCGTTGAGTTTCTTTTTCTTGAACAACCGCTCCAGCTCTTCTTTGAGGGTGATGAACTTCGGGTCTTGCTGGTCAAAATTATTGGCCAGCGCTTCGCGGGTCTGGCGCAGGGTGTTTTTCAGCTTGTCGGCCAGTACCAGTTCTTCTTCCCCGATCTTGGTGAACATGAACAGCACTTCTTCCAGCGCGACGTTGAGCAGGTTCGCTGTGTCGGTGCTTGATTCGATGCTTTCCTTGAGATTCAGCAGGTCGAGGTGATTGCAGGTTTCGCGGTAGAGCTGGTTGAGTTTCTGGAAGTCGAGCTGCTGAAGCTGCGCATAATCGCCTTGCAGGCGGATGAGGTTATAGAGGCTGCGCGCATCAGCCAGTGCTTTTTTGAGGGCGAGCACGGTGGCACGATCCTGAATCTGGCTGATCTGCCGTGAAAATTCCTCGGCGTTTTCGATATTGAAGCTGAACAGGATGTCCTTGATAGCCTCGATCTCTTGGGCAATCTCTTCCGTCGATTTGAACAGGTTGGAGTAGTGCGCCAATTCGTCGCCCAGCTCATCTTGCAGTTCGTCGAAATAGGCTTTGTTGGTGGCATCAAACTCTTTGCGGATGTCGGCAAAATCGACGACGTAGCCGTAGCGGAAATCCTTGTAGGGGCGGTTGACTCGCGTTAAAGCCTGAAGCAGGTTGTGCTTGCGGATCACCCGGCCTAAATAAAGTTTTTTCAGCCGCTTTGCATCAAAGCCTGTTAGCAGCATGTTGTAGACGAACAGCAGGTCGATCTTGCCTGCTTTGAAGTCCTCTACCCAATTTTTGCGTTCATCCTTGTTACCCACATCGTGCAGGATCAACGCGCCGCTTTTGACTTTGTTTTCAAGCAGGGTACGTGCGGCGTAACTATCAGGCTGCCGGGCGGCGATTAAGGCTTGGGCGGAGTCCTGCGCTGCGTAGGTGGGCTGGGCTTGTTCTGCATAGACCACCTTAAAAATTTCGAACATCTGTCTGGCCTGCTCGGCGCTGTCGCAGATCACCAGGCCGCCGATGGTCGCGTCGTTCAGGGCGCTGCGGCTTTTTTCAAAGTCGCTGATGATGTAATCGAGCATCGGCTCGACGAATTTCGGGTGCGCATAGATGAGCTTGCGGTCGAGATCGCCCTGCTGAAGTTCCACCGCCGCGAGTGCTTCTCGCAGTGAGAGCTTGTAGTTGGTGGCGATCTCTTCGCGGATCAGGCGCAGGGTGTAACCGTCGGCGATGGAGGCGTTGTAGTAGTACTTGTGGATGTAGTCGCCGAACAGGGCGCGGGAGTTGTAGTCGTCGCCCAACAGCGGCGTGCCGGTGAGGCCGATCTTGATGGCATTCTGGTCTGACTGGCTCAGGTTGGCAAGAAAGCTGCCCTTGGGGTTGTAGCTGCGGTGCACCTCGTCGAGAAAATAGATGCGCTGAATGTTGACGTCGTAATCCTCGGTGCGTACCACATCCGGGTCATCCTCGAACTTCTGGATGTTGACCACGGTGATCTCCGGCCTGCCGGAATGATTGTGCAGGGCTTGAGTTGCCTTGATGTCGCGTGCAAAGGCTTCGCGCGAGTCGATGGTATGCACCGTCAGCCCACGGCAAGCAAACTCGCGGTGTGCCTGAATGAGCAAGTCGAGCCGGTCAACGATGAAGTAAAACTTGGGGATGATGCCCCGGCGCTGGAAATAATCGGTCAGAAAACGGGTGTTTTAGTAGGCCAGTGCAGTCTTGCCGCTGCCCTGAGTGTGCCAGATGATGCCCTTGCAGATACCCGCATCAAGTTTGCGCTCAATCGCCTTGGTGGCGAAGAGTTGAGGGTAACGCATGACGTGCTTGTGCAGGCCATCGGTCTCGTTCACATAGTCCAGCGCATATTGCAGCAGGAATGACAGGCGGTCGCGGCTGAACAACGAGGTGCATATCCGGTTGGTCGGCGTGTCGGGGGATTTGTTGCTGACGAATTCGGGGCTGTGCTTGATGACGTTGAGGTTGTTGTCGCGCAGCACTTCATTTTCGAGCGCGTCGTCCTCATCGGCCAGCAAATCATCCAGATTCAGCGTTTCTTCTTCACGGAAATAGTTGAAGATCGGTGCGTCGTATGAAGGGCTGGCATAGAACGCGCCCTCGATGGGCTGCGATGAGCCATCCTCATATTCCATGTTGTTGGAGAAAACCATCAACTGGGTGATGTTGATGAAGCGGCGGAAGCGGGTGTTTCGGCTGCGCGTGATGATGCGGTTACGCTCGGCCAGAACACCTTCGCGGTTATTAGGTTTTTTGACCTCAATGAAAACCAGCGGCAGGCCGTTGATCAGCAGGGTGATGTCGGGCCGAAACTCGTCGTCGCCGTTCTTGCAGGTTAACTCGGTGACGACATGAAAGGTGTTGTTGTCAAAGTTGGCGAAGTCGATCAGCCGGATGCCGGAGCGCTCTGTGAGCTTTTCGTAGAAAGCTTTGCCAAGGTCTTCGTTGTCCAGCAAGAGTTTGACGTCGGCCAGCAGACGGTCGATGTCGCCACTCTCCATGCCTGGGTTGATCCGGGCGATTGCGGAGCAGAATAGTTCCGGGAAGATATTGGTCTCTTCATCCCATACGGCATTCTTGAGGGAAAGATAGCGGTAACCAAGCCGAACCAGATGCAGAATGCAGGGGATTTTGACTCTTGAATCCTCACTAAATACCATCTATTCAAGCTCCCCAATTGTTTGTTTTTTTGATTCTAACAAAACGTAACCGCATTTGGTTGGAGTATGGGAACTTGAGCCCTAAGGTCAATTTTTCTTTCGTCTGCAATCAGCTCAATAAAAGGCTCTGGTGCCGGCATTTGAAAACTTCTACTTTGGCCGATTTCATGACTTGGCAGATCATCGGCCAAAACAGCCATAAGGTTAAGGGTGTGAGTCATCAGCTTCTCACGCCTAAGTTGCCGATGGAAGGGTAAGTAGTGGAGCATATGATTGATCTTGTAAATTATGGGGAACTTGGATAGTCTTTGTTTCATCAATTAGTTATGGGAGAATTTCTGTGATTGCATTATCAAAACATGCTCGGTCAAATCTGTCCTATAAATAACTGTTCAGCATCAAGCCCCACATGGCAACTTTAATATCACTAATACCGGATGTTGAGGTACTCTTGGCACTCGCACCCGAAGAACTAGCTGAAGTCGTCCTTAAGTTAGCCCAGGAACACAAGCAAAACAATCACATCCACTTTAGCTCAATCGCCTCACATATTAACGGCCATCCGGTGCAGAATGACGGCTATCCGCAGATCCGTCGAAATGAGGCTGAACAAGCATTAGCCGAGGCTTGGAATTGGTTGTTGATGCAAGGCCTTCTGATTCCGATGCCTGGACCAAATGGAAATAATGGCTGGATGCTGTTGAGTCGCCGTGCTCAGGCAGTATTAACAGCTAACACTTTCAGGAACTATGCGCGTAGCGTTGGATTTCCAAAAGCATTGTTACACCCATCCATCGCCAACGAAGTTTGGCTTGATATTGTTCGCGGGGATCTGGAAACGGCTGTCTTTAAGGCATTTCGAGCTGTTGAAATTGCCGTTCGTGGCGCTGGTCAATTCGAAGATACCGATATCGGAACGACGCTGATGCGTAAGGCTTTCGACAAAGCTACAGGTCCACTTTCCGATCAGAATCAACCTGAAGCCGAACGCGAGGCATTGGCCCATCTGTTCGCAGGAGCGATCGGTTCATATAAGAATCCGCATTCTCACCGCACAGTTACCATCAATGACCCGACAGAAGCCCAAGAAATGGTTGTGTTGGCCAGCCATCTACTTCGCATCGTTGATAGTCGCGTGTAACCCACGGTGCCGAACCCATCATTTCACCGGACCTTGCGCATGAAACCGCGCAAGGACAATGAATTCAACATTAGACGATAATTATGAGTTCGCAAAAGCCACCAAGAAGTGTGATGACATTTAAATTTGATCGCTCAGAACAAATAAGTTCTGATGGTTACCTGACGCCTGTATATTTCAACAAACAGGTACTGATTAGGTATCTATATGATTCACGTTTTTACTGTGATTTTGCTAGTGAAACATATGGAACAATTGGAGATGATAACTTTTCCATTTCTTTCGGAATCAACAAAAATGGTTCTGTGCTTATGTGGGTAGGCGACATAATGCATAACATCCCACAAAAAGAGCAGTTTTATCTTCTAGTTGAAAATATAGAACCAGAAGGTGATGCATATTCTGAGTTTTATGAGGCTCAAATTAATGCGCAGTTTACCGAGCCCCCGCTAGAAATAAAAACTCTAAATACAGTTGAAAAGCTCAACTCTGCATTCGAGTCAAAGTATTCCTGCTTTCTCTATAAGGAAAGGTCAATTGAGGAAAGAATTGACGAAGCACGTAGATACAAGCGAATCCTCATGAATGATATAGATGATTTCAAAAGATTCATCACTGAACTTAATGAAATAATAAACGAAAGTACAAACAATACTGCTTTAAGAGCACTGTTGAATTCAAAAGGAGTAGATTTCGAGAAAGGAAGCAAAGGTAACAAACTTCTTGAGAAGGTGTACGCCTCTATTTTAGGTGACACAAACAACCTGATTGCGCCATTCTATCAACTTTATGATCTTAGGTTGTGGGCGGCTCACACTGGGAAAGATGATGTTTTGGCTGATGTAACTAATAAACTTGGGTTGCAAGAGGACTCGGATTATAAAGTTATCCTTGATGCTTTGCTGACGGCAGTTCTCAAGTCTTCAGAAAAGATTATGGGGTTAATAAATGCCTAACAAGGTGCTCGTTCGGACGCGAATTACACAGTTCTTCGTTTGCGCCGAACAGCTTCAACATTAGGTTTTAAATAATATGACCAACGAAGAATATATAAACGAACTAAGAGAATTAGTTCAAAAGGCCAAATCTCTCTTTGATGCTTCAGAGCTGCATGAAAATGACGAGTTTAGAAAATGGAGGCAGAAATTAACGGCATTGATAATCGCGGCAGAAGAAAGAAATTACAATGTTGAAAGCGATGTGATATCACGTGGCTTTGATCTATTTGTGGCATATGGGCCGCAACCCACTCTGAAACAAAGAACAGAGGCTTTTAACCGAGACCTACAAGATACTATAAACGAGCTAGAAACAATAATTGAATTTTACGATAAATTCAGTCGCCCGATAAAAAATGAAAATTCAAATTCTGAATCTAAGCAACAAGCAGAATTGGAGTACCCACAAAAGGTAACTCTTTCATGGTTGGCAAAGCATGCTCCGATTGGATTATGGTTAAAATTCGCTGGCATGCTTATAACAGTCTTCCTTTTGGGAATAGGGGTTTCACAAACTGTCGCATATAAAAACATTCAGCAATTGTGGCGTAAAGTAGAACCGAGTAAATCAGACAAACAAACGCCTAACAAGGCGTCCCAGCCGACTCCAAATAATAGAGCGGCTGAACTTTAACGTTAACTGCCACTTTATGTAATAAGCGGAAGTTGAGTACATTACCTTTAAAGTTTGAATTGGCCGATTATGTAGACTGCTCGATTATGTGGAGTTGATGTTGAAAAAGGTCGCTGATCAATTCAAATATCCTCCCACAACCTGGGCAGCGATACGAGACAAGCCCAATATTCCATGCGCCAAAGTCCCCAGAGAGTTCAGCGGCAAAATAGTCTGCTATTTGGCCATCTGTGGCCTCATCATCCATTTCCGCCATTTCCGCCATTTCCGTTCGACGGTCAATTTTAATTAACTTCTGGTTAGGGCAATAATCACATTTCATTTCAGGGAACTCCCTGTATTCGACCTCAACGGACATTCGCTTGTTGGCACTGTCACCCATACTCGCTGTAAAAATATCAGCAGCATGACTACAAACCTGTTTGCGATTTTCGTCTTCGAGTTCTTATCCGCTCAAGAGTCCTGTTTACTGGCGGATCTAGCACATTAGGTGGAATGATGGGATCGTCATCATCCTTCAATACCATCGAATCAATGTCATTTTCAGCAATCTGCCAAGCTGCCCGAATTTCGAGCTGATGCTTGATCAAATACAGATGGTAGTTTGGTATGGGCGGTGCCCCCGCCGAACCTATCTGCGCGGGAATAAGGAAATATTCGCCGTAACGGTGATAGTCAGCAAGGAAGCGATCTAAATTAACCGAAGACGTCGGCTCCATACGATTAATTCTGGAAACAGTCACAAACGTCTTGACCTCAGAATCCTTTACGCGGTTTAGGTTTGGCCCGATTGTGACAGCATAATGGGTCGGGTTTCGCGCAGAGACTCCAGTTATAATCGTCACGCGTAAAGCATTGTCCGCATCTGAATCACCCCAGAGTTCCCGCCAAGCTTCAAAAATGATATGGCCAACTTTTCCATCCTCAAACACGATGCCAAGAATGGGTGGCGATCCTTCTGCTTGAGCGAACATGGTTGCGCACCATTTCGCGCGATCCCATAGGGTAATGTCGATGGGAGACATGATCATCCGTTCGGTGTGCTTGAGTCGGCTCTTATCCAGCAGATCAGCCGGGGGGGGGCCCGAGCCTGATTTAAGCGGTTGACTAGGGCCTGACACGGCTGCTTCCGGAACCATAGCTATCCGCCAAGGGAGATCCCGCAGTCGATCATAGACCTTATCTTCACTCTCTATCAAATCAGCAAGACTAAACTTCGGCTTGACGCCGAAAACGTTGCGGTCGAGAGTTAACGCATCACCAAGCATCAACGCACGGGAAAAGGCACTTTCTTGGCCGGCAATCTTGTCCATCCAAGTCTGGACGTCACGAATTATGAATATCCGACTGAGTAGAGCAATGACCGTATCCTGTAGCCAATCTCGAAATTTTAGGAAGTCCGTCGACGCTGAGAAATTTAGGTCGACTGGGTGAATAATTTCGACATGACCGCCATCATCTTCGAAAAAGCGAATGTCCGACACATCGGTAATCTGATCGGAGATATTTACTACAATAGTAGTGCGTTCCCGATGCGGGGTTAGATCATCCTCGTCACTGGTTGCCAGGAAAGACTCTAACGCCCCCAAAAGCGACTCGACGATACCAAAGGAAGTTGGATTGTTGGGGGTAACCAGCACAATCTCCGATCCGAGAATTGTAGATGTTAAGAGGCTTGTTTCACCGTCCACTAACACTGGAGAAGATGTGATGTCCTTTGCTGCTGGCTGACTTTGCCACCGCTCAAAAATAGCTTGGAGCTTTTCCTCGCTTTCTTCAGCGGAAAAGTACCGATCTTCTTGGATAGCCTTATCTTGGCCAAGTACGTAAAGCAACGGTAGCCGAGCAATCGTCAGCCCAAGCCTTTCGAGTACATCGGGAAGGCGTGATACCGCAGGAAGAGTGTCGAATGGAATGTTTAGGAAATGGATGCCGAGGACCGCCTCCTGCATCGTAACTTCTTCTTCATAGGCGGCCCGTCGTTCTTCAGAAAATTTAAGATGCGAGGAAATAATTCTGGTCAGGGCCATAACGTTGAGAACGTGGGGAATACGCCCGAGTTGCAATTCGATCCATGTAAGACGCTGTAGTGTTCTCAGCGCTGGAGTAATAACTTCGCCACTTTCCATGAATACCGCCAGGCTACGTTCTACGGCAACTAGAATCTTATTGCGGGCTGCCCACATAAGCCCTGCTCGCTCATAGGCGAAACTACTGCCAGTCAAAGCCATCACGAGTTCAGCTCGATATTCCTCCTTGACCAGAAGCTCTTCAGCCCGACCGAACCACTGAATAGCCTCATAAGGCCTGTCATGCTGTAGTTTTTGAAAGCCGCGTTCGCTGTAGGCTTCACCTGCCTCGCCTTCGCTTCGCCTTTGCCGGATGATCTCAACGATTTTTTCATACAGGGCATCGAACGAAGGGCTATCAATGTGCTTGCCGATCTCATGTACTAAATTCGACAGCCGCTCCACTGGATAGGTCCCCAAGGCGGCGGACTCGTCTACGATCAGAGACAACTCAACCCAGGCCGCATCTTGTTGATCGGCAGCACCAGTCTGAAACGCCTGTGTTGCTTTGATCAGAGCTAGCTCTGTGCGTGCCTGCAGTGCATTGTTTGGCCTAGAAGTATCGGAAGCAATGCCCTTAAGCATTGCTTCAAGGTACTCACGGCGAGGTTCAATCTTGGCATTTTGAGCGCTGATCCGTCCGGTCGCAACGGCAGGCACAAGGAGTTGCCAAAGGTTCAGAAGGTTTTCGACTTCTATGGCCTGAGTCGAACCTTCGAGATGATGTTCTACTTCATCATAGAGCTGATTGAAGGCGGGATAATCCTCATACCACCAGTGAGCAGTCCAAGCACGATTGTAGGCGATTCGCATACGCTGGTGGCTAATGTCCAGCTCTTGAGCCAATCGGTCTGCTTGTAGAAACCGACCTTCCACCTCATTGCGCGACCGCTCTAGTCCTCTCGCCAAGATTGCACTGCGTAGACAATCCTCAACCAACTGGTATCGAACCCCTTGATATCGAGCAGGGTCGGCTACCTGCCTGTCCAATTCCTCCAGTTCAGCTAATCGTGCAGTATCTCGTGGACCAGAATGCCGTAATGTTTCGCTGCCTGCGCCCTCAATCCCGAGGGTCGAAATGGCTAAATCCAAGTGATCATTGTTATATATCTTTTCAACAATCCAGGCGCGGTCAATGATGTGAACCGGAATGCCAGCGTGCGTAGAAAGAGTATCTTCCTGTTTGGATCTGTCTTTGTCACTGGCAAACTGGTTGGTAAAAAAATAAATGCGCTTATAGTCGCGGCCAGTGGTGAGAATATTTTTGACATCCGCCTTAATTTTTGGCTTCCAGTCTTTTTTGGCACTAAAGGCAAAAGCCCATCGCTCTGCTCCTGCACTCGGCTCACCAATCCACCACCGTTCAGCGATCTCTATTGCCACCGGATAGGTTTCTGAGTCTACTTTACTGTCCCCTCCGCCGGTAGGTCCGGTCTGTACCCGAAGGTTGGGGCAGATTTCTTTCTCGGCCAGTTTTCGGCAGAAGTGCTCGAACTCATACTCCTGCTTGCGACTCGTCAAAGTATCAAGTTGGTATTCGAAAACCGCCTTGGAAAGACGTGGAACTTCGTTGACGCGAGTATCCGAAAACAAATCCGGGTGGCGTGCTCGCATCAACTCGCTCGGATTCGGAATGTCTTGAGGTTGGCGGCTCGGTTTATCGTCGTTCATCCGTGCAGGATATTACACATTACTGTTATTGTCTTCGCTACGAGTGCCATAGCTGCCAGTTGGCACTACCTCTTTGAACTTCTCCTTGCATCGAGAACACACCTTACTGTCAGTTCAATGTCTTTGGTGGTGAGTTGCGGATGTTGTTCAGCGAGTTTTTGTATGAGGTCCAAACTAGACGCTTTCTAGTCAACCCCATACGTCCGCTACCCATGTATAAAGCAGACATCCCAATCGTCAGTTGTTAAATTCTCTATGGCCGAAAATCTATCGAAAAATACCAAAACAGAGGAGGGGTGTCAATCAGCGTCCCACAGTTTCCAGTTTTCAGCCTTTTGAAATAATCAGAGAACCGCATTGAATATCGCCCAGCATCAGTACGACTGGCAAAAGTTCATGCTGATCACTGTCAAAAGCAGCGCGCTGATTGATATCGATGGCTTATTGAAGGATATCTTTGCACAACAAAAAATGAAGGATATCTTTGCATTCGGTGCAAAAATATGCTCCCTGTTCCAAATGCAGTATGCCTGGGAAAACGGCGTGGTGGAGGTGATCAGGATCGAACTGACGGCCTTCTGATTGCGAACCAGACGCTCTCCCAACTGAGCTACACCCCCACTGACGGCACGATGCTAAACAGAAATCTGCGGTTTGGGAAGGGGTAGTTCGGTGACACGGTAAAAGTCTTTCAAATTGCTCAAGTCATCGAACACTCCTGCTGCCTCTGTAAAATCCTGTTTGTGCGTGTAGGGGTTGGTGGTGACGTAGGTCTTGATGCCTGCGGCAAGAGCGGAGCGCAAGCCGTTATAGGAATCTTCCAGCGCGATGCAGTCCGAGGGTGCGAGCTTGAGCTTGTCGAGCACCCAGATATAAATATCCGGCGCGGGTTTCTTGTGTGGCACGATGTCACCGCAACCGTTCGCCGCGAAATACTTTTCCCAGTCTTTGCCCAGCCCCACCTCCAGCAGGGCTGAAACATTCTGCGGTGTGGTGGTGGTGGCGATCGCCAGCGTGATGCCTGCCGCATGTGCGTCGTGGATGAACTGCTTGATACCGGGGCGCAGGGGAATATGCCCTTCGCCCAGCATATTGGTGTAGTGCAGGGTTTTCAACGCATGCAGGTTCTTTACGAATCCCGCGTAATCACCGGGCTTGGTGAAGCCGGTCAAAAAGCTGTCGACAAAGTATTTGATGCGTTCCTTGCCGCCGGTCACCTTGAGCAGTTTGTCGTACAGTGCGAAGTCCCAGTTCCAGTCCAGGCCGGATTCGGCAAAGGCCTTGTTGAACGATTTGCGGTGGCCGTCCTCGGTATCTGCCAGTGTGCCGTCGACGTCGAAAATAATAGCTTTAATTGACATGATGATCTGTTTAGTAAAAAAGTTAGAAAACTTAAGGGTGCTTCAAAAATTCAGAGTTCGCTTAAATGCAAGACGCGGCATTAATTTTGCCGCGCCGCATATGCATTATATGTAAGCAAGAAATTAATTCCGCAACGCAGCATAACCAGCGACTAAGCTGTCGTCGTTTGACAGCATAGTCGAATGGCTAGCAGTTCCATCAGTTGAGATGAAATCCGGATTTTGGAAGTACCCTTAACGCATGCCGGGCAGTTTACCAGCCATTCCGCGCATCATTTTGCCCATCCCGCCCTTGCCGAACAACTTCATCATTTTCTGCATCTGTTCGAACTGTTTGAGTAACTGGTTCACGTGCATCACCTGCACGCCCGCGCCCATCGCGATGCGGCGTTTGCGCGAGGCCTTGATCAGTTCCGGTTTGCTGCGTTCGAACATTGTCATCGAATTGATTATGGCCTCGGTGCGGGCGATCTGTTTCTCGTCCACATTGCTCCCGGCACCCTTGGAAAGCTGCGCGGGGAGTTTGTCCATCATCGCAGATATGCCGCCCATCTTGCGCATCTGGACGATCTGTTGTTTGAAGTCATTGAGGTCGAAACCTTTGCCGCTCTGCATCTTCTTGGCGAGTTTTTCGGCTGCGTCGTGATCCACTTCGCGCTGCGCATCTTCGATCAGTGACAGCACATCACCCATGCCGAGCACGCGCGAGGCCATCCGTTCCGGGTGGAAGGCTTCGAGGCCGGAGGACTTTTCACTTACCCCGACGAACTTGATTGGCTTGCCGGTGATCTGTCGTACCGAGAGCGCCGCGCCGCCGCGTGCGTCACCATCCAGTTTCGTCAAAATGATACCGGTCAGCGGCAGTGCCTCGCCGAATGCCTTGGCGGTGTTGACCGCATCCTGCCCGGTCATCGCGTCCACCACAAACAGTGTCTCTATTGGCTTGAGCGCCGTATGGAGTTGCTGGATTTCCTCCATCATTGCGGTATCGATAGCCAGTCGTCCGGCGGTATCGACGATCAACACGTCGTGGTAATGCCGCTTTGCGAAATCCAGTGCGGCCAGCGCGATGTCACGTGGTTTCTGGCCGATGTCGGAGTCGAAAAAATCGATTTCAAGTTGCTTTGCCAATGTGCGCAACTGCTCGATCGCGGCGGGCCGGTAAATGTCGCAACTGACCAGCAATACCTTTTTCTTCTGTTGATCGCGCAGCAATTTTGCGAGTTTGCCACTGCTGGTGGTTTTGCCCGCGCCCTGCAAACCGGCCATCAGGATCACCGCTGGCGGTGTAGTGGCGAGATTGAGTGCGTCGTTGTGCTCGCCCATCAGCCTGGTGAGTTCTCGATGTACCACACCGATCAGGGCCTGCCCGGGATTCAGGTTGCCGATTACTTCCTGGCCGAGCGCGGCCTGTTTGATCTGGGCGATGAAGTCCCTTACGACCGGCAGCGCGACGTCGGCTTCGAGCAACGCCATGCGTACTTCGCGCAATGCATCCTGAATGTTGCTCTCGGTCAGGCGTGCCTGGCCGCGCAAGTTCTTGATGACGCCGGACAGGCGTTGCGTGAGATTTTCCAGCATGATAGGTTTGTACGAGTTGGTGTAGAATTAACTCAAGTCTAAAACATCCCGGTAAAAAATGTCCAACCTTATCCTTTCGCTGATAACAAGCGCTTCCTATTGTGTGCTGGCCGCTTATTTTTGGCGTGCGCAGGCTCGCGGCGAGGAAGACTTGCTGATACGCGGCCCGATTGGACACCTGGTCCTGATTCCGCTGACTTTGCACGGCTACTTGCTGGTGCAGGGAATTTTCGGCGGCGGTGCATTCGATCTGGGACTGCTGCATGCACTGTCTGCAATTTTGTGGCTGACTTTGCTGGTGTACTGGGTTGCGCGGTTTTTCTATCCGATCGGAGGGCTGCAGGCACTGGTGTTACCCATTGCAGCGGTTGCGGTGGTGCTGCCGGAACTGTTCCATACCGATCATATCCTGAGCAACACCGGTTTGTTCGCCTTCAAGGCGCATGTCACCGCGGCATTGCTGGCTTATAGCCTGTTCACCATCGCCATGTTGCATGCGGTGCTGATCTCGCAAGTGGAAAAGCGGCTGCATCACGCCACGTTACCACGCGTATTGCGCAGCCTGCCGCCGCTGATGACGATGGAAATCCTGCTATTCCAGATGATAGGTATCGGTTTCGTGTTACTAACCCTGACCCTGGCATCCGGCATGGTGTTTTCCGAAGAAATATTCGGCGAGGCATGGCAGTTCAATCACAAGGCCTTGTTCGGTTTTGTGTCCTGGTTGGTGTTCGCAGTGCTGCTGTGGGGACATCGTTTTTACGGCTGGCGCGGGCGTATCGCGGTGCACTGGACCGTGGGCGGTTTTGTACTGCTGCTGCTGGCTTATCTGGGCAGCCGGTTTGTGCTGGAGGTGTTGTTGCACCGATAACCCAAAACCGTCAATTTCTTGCCGGTTGCCAGAAGTACACAAAATGTCGTAGAATCCGCGCCCTTTCGCTGGGCTCATAAATTTAGGTAGGTTTACATATGGTAATCATTCGTCTTTCCCGTGGTGGTTCAAAGAATCGCCCGTTTTACAATGTGGTGGTAGCGGATTCGCGCAATCGTCGTGATGGCCGTTTCATCGAGCGTGTCGGCTTCTACAATCCGCTGGTGGCGGAGGGTCAAGAAGCGCTGCGTTTGCAACTGGAACGTGTAAGTCATTGGCAAAGCAAGGGCGCGCAATTGAGCGACACCGTTGCCAAGCTGGTCAAGCGCGCCGGTGCCGCAACCGCAACCGCAGCCTGACGACACCGGCTCCATGGTGATCATGGGGCGTATCGCAGCTGCACACGGCCTGCGCGGTTGGATCAAGATCCAGCCGTATACCGAGTATCTTGATAGTCTGCTGGATTACAAGTCCTGGTGGATAGGTCATGAACACGGACCGTGGCGCGAGGTTGAGGTTCAGCAGTGCGAAGCGCACAACAAGACACTGGCTGCGCAATTGCCGGATTGTCCGGATCGCAGTGCTGCTGAAAAACTGAAGGGCTTGCTGATCGCGGTGCCGCGCAGCAGTTTGCCGCAACAGGCGGGTGACGAATATTACTGGTCGGATTTGATCGGGCTTGCAGTAGTGAATGAATCAGGGGTGCTACTGGGAACAGTGGCAAAACTGCTGGAGACCGGTGCGAATCAGGTGTTGAGCGTAACGGCCGACAACGGCGAAATCCTGATTCCGTTCGTGGCCAGCGCGATCAAACAGGTGGATTTGCAGAACAGGGTCATCCGTGTGGATTGGTCGGCGGATTATCTAAAATGATATTTGACGTCATCACGTTGTTCCCGCAAATGTTCGATGCGCTGACGCAATACGGCATCACGCGGCGCGCGGCAGAACAGGGGAGTTATGTTTTAAAGACGTGGAATCCTCGGGATTTCACCACGGATAATTACCGCACCATCGATGATCGACCCTACGGTGGCGGTCCCGGGATGGTGATGCTGGCAGAGCCGCTGGCGGCCGCGATTAACGCGGCCAGGCAGCGACAGGCGGCCAGCGGTGTAAAAACAAGCAAGGTGGTGTACCTCTCGCCACAGGGCAAATTATTGAGCCACTCTGTCGTGAAAGAGTTGGTGGCTCAGGCGGACGAAGGATTGATTCTGCTGGCGGGACGTTATGAAGGCATCGATGAACGCCTGATTCGCCGGTTTGTGGATGCAGAGATTTCCATCGGCGACTACGTGTTGTCCGGTGGCGAGTTGGCGGCGATGGTGTTGATAGACAGTCTGGTGCGGCAACTGCCCGGTGTGCTGGGCGATGCCGAATCGGCCGAACAGGATTCATTCGTGCAGGGCTTGCTGGATTGCCCGCACTACACCCGCCCGGAGCAGTTTACCGACTCGAAATGGTTTAATGCGGAAGCCGTGCCCCCGGTGTTGTTGTCCGGCAATCATGCGGACATACAGCGCTGGCGGCTTCAGCAGTCGTTGGGCAGGACGTGGTTGCGCAGGCCGGATTTGTTGGTCAGGCGCAATTTGACAAAAGAGGAGTCTGGGCTTCTGGCAGCATTCCAGGATGCCGATAGAAAATCAAAATCCTGAGCAACACAGTATCGCGACGGAGTTTGGGTTTGTAGCGGTGTCCTGCAGAAGGAACAAGACCCGATAATTAAAAGGAGTAGCAACGTGAATTTGATCGAACAATTGGAACAGGAAGAAATCGCCCGTCTGGGCAAGAGCATTCCCGTTTTTGCACCAGGCGACACCGTCGTCGTGAGCGTGAACGTGGTCGAGGGTGAGCGCAAGCGCCTCCAGGCCTTTGAGGGTGTTGTGATCGCCAAACGCAATCGCGGCTTGAACTCCAGCTTCATTGTGCGCAAAATTTCCTCGGGCGAAGGTGTCGAGCGTACCTTCCAGACATACTCGCCGGTGATTGCCAAGATTGAAATGAAGCGCAAGGGCGACGTGCGCCGCGCCAAGCTGTATTACCTGCGTGATCGTTCCGGCAAATCGGCACGTATCAAGGAAAAATTGCCGGCACGCAAGGCTGCCGCCGCAGAGTAACCTCGCTGCAAGTTCCGAAAAGCGGGAGGCGTTGCCTCCCGCTTTTTATTTGGTGCAACCGACAGGCATAAGCGTGAAGGTGGGTGCCTCATACCCGGGGGATCTGCATGGATGCGCTGTGGTGCTACCGGCACATGAGATGACGGGATGGGTTGGTAGAAGTCATACCTGGACGCTTCCCTTTTGCCAAGCTTTCAATCGATGATCTTGAGTCGGTTAAAGAATGCAGCGATACAAATATAGCCGAGCTTGTACCTGATCCAGTTGCCAAGAAACGCGGCAGTTACAAAAAAGATAATTCAAAGTGAGACGCCACCCCAATGTGGGGACACTTGACAGATGCATTGACATCAATGTAGCGTGTTAATGGCACCATAGCCTGGGGAGGTGGATCATGGACGTCGAAGCCAACAATTCTTTAGTGAATCCGCGCTTGATAAAATGGTGGCTGGGCTGGTCGCTGGTCTGGTTGACGGTGTTTCCACTGGTCGGGTTGCTAGTTTCGATCAAATTTCACTATCCCGAGTTTCTTGACGGCGAAGCATGGCTGACTTTTGGCCGGCTGCGTCCCGTACACGTCAATGGCGTTGTCTTTGGAGCATTTTCCACACCGTTCCTAGGGGCGCTGTACTACATGGTGCCGCGTCTGTGCGGGATACGCATGTACAAAGAGCGCTGGGGTTGGGGAATTCTGGCACTCTGGAATGTGTTTCTTATCACGGGATCTATCTCCTATCTGATGGGATACAACTCGGGATTCGAGACCGCCGAGTACGAATGGCCTTTCAATATCATGCGCTACTTGGCACTCGTCTTGGTCACCATCCAAGTGGTGGGGACCATGTACCGGCGCAAAGAAAAGAAGGTCTATGTTTCCTTGTGGTATGCCAGTGCGGCGTTGATATGGACCTTGATCAATTTATTTATCGGCGGCGTGATACTGCCCCACGCGGGGATCTTCGGCGTCGATAACGCCGCCATGCACGGGTTGTACATCCACTATGTGGTTGGGTTATGGCTCACCCCGGCGGGACTCGCCATGGTCTACTACTTTCTCCCGCTGGGGTCCGGGAATCCGCTTTACAGTCACCGTCTGTCGCTTCTCGGTTTCTGGACCCTGGCCTTCTGCTACCCATTCGTCGGTACCCATCACTACATGCTGAGTCCCATCCCCTACTGGACTCAGACTATCGCTGTGGTCTACAGCATGTTGTTGATTGTCCCGGTCTGGGCGGTAACGGTGAATTTTTTTGGTACTGCCAAAGGGCGTTGGAGCGCCATCGCTGCCGGCAGGGATGGCGCAAGTTACGCGGCGAAATTCTGCATGTTGGGTGCAATGTTCTATTTGATCGGCTGCTTCCAGGGATCCACCGAGGCACTGCGGCGCATGCAGGTGCTGACCCACTTCAGCGATTTCGTTATTGCCCACTCGCATTTTACGGTACTGGGCGCGATGGTGGTATGGGCCCTCGCGAGCATGTACTACATCTGGCCCAAGGTAACCGGCCGCGAACTATGGAGCTACAAACTGGCCAGTTGGCACTTCTGGCTGACAGTCTCCGGTATCACGCTAATGGTTGTCGGCTTGATGACGCAGGGACTCATACAGGATGAGATGCTGGAATACGGTGCCAATTTTGTGGACACGGTCAAGGAAATGAAACCATGGTGGGTAACAAGAACCATTTCAGGTGCCCTGATTGACATCGGTCTCTTGCTGATGGTGTTCAACTTTATTAAAACGGCGCAGCATGGCGCGGCTCTATCCAAAGAAGCTGTGATATCGGCGCCCAGCCCATTGCACCCATCAGTGAGAGTCGCCTGGTATGAGAAACCCCAGGCAGTCATGATGGTTGCCGGTGTTGCATTCCTCGGGCTTGCGGTTTATTCGCAAGGTATCTCGCTGTTACTGGATCCCGCGACCCATGTCAAAACAGTCACTGATGCATCCACCGGTGAACTTATCAAGGTTGCGTCCTATACACCGAAAGAATTGCGCGGCCGCGAGGTCTACATACGCGAGGGTTGCTGGTATTGTCATTCCCAATATATCCGCCCCCTGTCGGATGAACAATTCCGGTGGGGGCCGCAATCGCAAATGGGTGAAAACGCCTATGATCTTCCCCATTTGTTTGGGACGCGCCGGATCGGCCCGGACCTGACGCGCGTGGGCTTGAAATATGCCACCGGGTGGCACGCCGCACATCATTGGGACCCCCGCAATATCGTGCCCGATTCTATCATGCCGCGATTTTCATGGCTGTTCAAGGCACCCGACAAGGCCGGTGATGCACCCGAGCTTAATGCCGACGGCGTTGCCCTCATGGCATATCTGCAACGTCTCGGAACGAGTATCGGCGATTGGCGCGAGGGGTTTTCCTCTACCCAGGTCGACAAGGGCATGTCACTGCAGATCACTCCCCAGAATGAACCCCAGTTGTTGACTCTGGGACAACATGTCTACGAACGTCGCTGCATTGGCTGCCACGGAGTGAATGGCGACGGGAAAGGGCCGGCAGCAATCTTTTTCCAGACCAAGCCGCGGGATTTTACTTCTGGAATTTTCAAGTTTCGCAGCACTCCAGGCCAGGATTCCCTGCCTACCGATGCCGATCTGTTTAAAACCATTACTCACGGCCTGTGGGGAACACCCATGCCGCCCTGGTACTCTATCTCTGCCACGAAACGACTGGCGGTAATCCAGTATATCAAGACGTTTTCGAAGCGCTGGAAACAGGAGAAAGTGGCCAGTCCGATCGAAATTTCGCCGGAACCGTCGGTCACCTCCGCCTCCATAGCCCACGGCAAAGTCTTGTTTGACCAGAACTGTTCAGTTTGCCACGGCGAGACTGGCGAAGGAAACGGAACTATCGCGAATTCCCTCACCGATGAATGGGGACACGCCGTTAGGCCAGCCAACTTTACCCTATCCGCCGGTGAGCAAGGTGGCGAAAAGCTGGGCCATGACAGCGAACATGTATTTCAGACGATCATGACGGGAGTAGGCGGGACGCCCATGCCGGTGTTCCAGGGGCAACTTAAACCTGACGAAGCCTGGAATATTGTCCATTATGAACAATCTCTACGAATCAAAGCTCACGAAGAGAATCTCATAAAAGCGGGTATGGATAAGACCCGACTTCCCGAGGCGCGCCGTCGCCTGTGGGCCGAATTGTCTCCGGCAGCTCGACAAGGCAATATCGATAGCACGGTAGTAAATGCAATGTCCAGCGACAATCTACCCGCAGTAGTTGAAACGGCAAAAGAATAGGAGCGATGACAATGGCCGCCAATGATGAGCAGGAAAATGAAAAAAACAAAGCGGTACTGGGCAGCGATCCCTACGCCGACGGACCCTATGAGTATCGCGACTCCCAACTCCGTGAACACCACGGCCACATTCCATTGTGGCTCTGGGCCGTTACTATTGTACTGATAGTGTGGGGCATCTATTACCTTCTGACTTATTGGAGCGCACCTCACCCGGTGATTTATTGACGGAACGCCAATCGTTAAAATGAATCGGTCGATACTGAATGTTGTCGGAAAAGATGACAACTTGTCGCGCTAATACTCGATCTTTCCAGACGCGTTCACGCGCCAACCAACTTCAATTATAGATTGGCTCAAGCTGCTTCAATCTGTTCCGCCAAAAGCCACTTGAGTTGGACGCGGGTATCGGTAATACACAGAAAATCGTGACAGATTTTCCATCGTTGCTGATCAAAATCGCAAGTTGTCCGAACTGTACGATATGATCATCCTGCTTTCAGCGGACCGAAGTGAAGGGTGTATTGCAGGAACTTGACAGATGGATTCGGCGCAAACGGTGTTGCCAGCTATGGCAAGAATGGAAGCGCTCGGCCACCCGGAACAAGAAGCTGCAAGCGGCAGATTTGGGTGAAACGCCAGCATGGGAATCGGCAAGCAACAGATGCGGTCCTTGGCGGAACGCCCAGATCGACCCATATCAGCATGGCCTATCCAAAAAGCTTCTTTGATGCACTGGGGTTGGTTTCGCTGCTGGGTACTCGGCAACACTTCCAGCATGTTTAAGAACTACCGTATGCGGAACCGGATGTACGGTGGTGTGAGAGGACGACAGGAATGATTCTGTCTACTACTCGATTGAGCTATCATTACGGCATGAACTATCAGGCAAAACTGGCTGCCCCGTTCGGCGTGCTCGGCATACGTTGCACCGAGGATGCGTTGACGGGTATCGATTTTCTGCCTGCGACTGAAAAAGCGCAGCCCGCTAACAGCGCATTTGCCAAAACAGTGTGCGAACAATTGCGGCATTACTTTGTAAATCCTGACGCAAAATTCAGTGTGCCGCTCGCTGCAGCCGAAACGCCGCATCAGCAAAAAGTCTGGCAGGCGATGCTCGCCATCCCGCGTGGAGAAACACGGACTTACGGGGATATCGCATCTGAGTTGAAATCTGCCGCGCAGGCCGTAGGCCAAGCCTGCGGTGCAAACCCGATACCCATTATCATTCCCTGCCATCGCGTGGTGGGTAAATCCGGTCTGGGCGGTTTCATGCACCATGCGAGCGGGGGGCCGCTGGACATCAAACGCTGGCTGCTGGCGCATGAGCAACGCTGAGCTGCTCGACGAATTCTGCGATAACCTGTGGCTGGAAGACGGGCTGTCGCGCAACACGCTGGATAGCTACCGGCGCGACCTGCGCAAGTTTGCAACCTGGCTGGAAAAGCAGCGCAACGCATCCATTTTGCAAACCACGCATGGCGACATACAGGGGTTTCTTGCGCAACTGGTCGTCAAACAAAAAGCCAAGCCCAGTAGCACCGGCCGCAACATCTCCAGTCTGAAGCGATTGTTCCGCTATTTGCTGCGTCAGGGCAAGATCAGTGTTGATCCGACGCTGCAGATCGATACGCCCAAGCTGCCGCGCAGTCTGCCCAAGAGTCTGACGGAACAGGATGTCGAGCAGTTGCTGGCCGCACCGGATGTTGAAACACCGTTAGGCTTGCGTGATCGGACAATGTTCGAAGTGCTGTACGCCACCGGCCTGCGTGTGTCCGAACTGGTGACTTTGCACATTACCCAGGTGAGCATGGACATGGGCGTGGTGCGCGTGATGGGCAAGGGCAGCAAGGAACGACTGGTGCCGCTGGGCGAAGAAGCGCTGGACTGGTTGCACCACTATCTGATGGACGGGCGCGGCGTTTTGCTGGGTAAACAGATGACCGACGCGTTGTTCGTGACAGCCCGGGGCGAGGGCATGACACGCCAGATGTTCTGGTATTTGATCAAGAAACACGCCAAACGAGGCGGGTTGAACAAGCCCATGTCGCCACACACGCTGCGCCACGCATTCGCCACGCATTTGCTGAATCACGGTGCTGACTTGCGTGTGGTGCAGATGCTGTTGGGCCATGCGGATATTTCCACCACGCAGATCTACACCCACGTCGCGCGAGAGCGATTGAAACAATTGCATGCACAACATCATCCGCGAGGATGATTGCCCTAATACGCAAGCGAAATTGCGGGGAAAAGGAAGGAATTTGACTCATGTCCTGGCGCAGCCTATTCTGCAAACCTGTATGATCACAGTCTGTGAAGTTGCATTACATCCAGTCTTTTTCAAACCGTTCGATTTGCTGCGTAATAACTGAGCAATAGGCCAGATGACGATAAACACATGAACGCGACCGCCAATAAATCTGCGCAGCAGCCTCAGGCAAGCAAGAATAATTTATCAAGCCGCACAATCTTTTTTGTTTCGGATGGAACCGGTATCACCGCGGAAGTTCTGGGCAAGGGGCTACTCTCCCAGTTTGAGGGAATAAACTTTCGCCAGATACGATTTCCATTTGTAGACAACCTTGACAAGGCTATGGAATGCCTGCAGCGTATCCGCGAAGTCCGCGAGCAAAGCGGTATTCGCCCGCTGGTCGTGATGACCATGATGAACCTGGAAATCAATACGGTGCTGCGCCAGGGGGACGCACTGTTCCTGGATCTTTTCGAAGTTTTTATCGCGCCGCTGGAAAAAGAGCTGGGCGTTAAATCCGCGCATACCGTTGGTCGTTCGCATGGCCAGGCCGGCCACGAATACATCAACCGCATCGCCGCGATGAATTTTGCGCTGGCACACGACGACGGCGTCTCCGACGCCGATCTGAAGAATGCCGACGTGATATTGGTCGGTGTTTCACGTTGCGGCAAGACCCCGACCAGTCTGTATCTGTCTATGCAGTTCGGTCTCAGGGCGGCAAACTACCCGCTCATCCCGGAAGATTTTGAACGTGACCACCTGCCGGATACCGTGTTGCCTTTCCGTGACAAGCTGTTTGGATTGACCATTGCGCCCGAACAATTGCACAAAATACGCCAGGAGCGGCGACCCAATAGCAACTATGCCGCACTTGACACCTGTCGCCAGGAAGTCGCCTCGGCTGAACGCATGATGCGACGTGAAGGTATAGAATGGTTCGATATGACGTCAAAGTCGATTGAGGAAATCGCCGTACAAATAATTCAGGCGATCAATAAATAAAAGAACAAGTTCTGTTCGGGTATTGTAAAGACCACCAAAATCGTACAGAAAATACAACACAACTGGAGAACAAACATGCAACCCTACGTGATTCCATTTCAGTCGCTGGGCATTGCTGACATTGAACAGGTAGGCGGCAAGAACGCTTCACTGGGCGAGATGATCAGCAATCTCAGTGCCTCCGGTGTGAGTGTTCCCGGCGGTTTTGCCACAACAGCCGATGCCTACCGGGATTTTTTGAAGAGCAATGGCCTTGACCAGCGCATCAAGCAAACGCTGGAAGCGCTGAATGTGGAGGATGTGAACGCGCTGGCCAAGGCAGGCGCTGACATTCGCGGCTGGATATTGGCAGCTTCACTGCCGCCGCGCCTGGAGGAAGAAATACGCCAGCACTACGCCAAGCTCGCTACGGACAGCGATGCCAGTTTTGCGGTGCGTTCATCGGCAACGGCCGAAGATCTGCCTGATGCGTCCTTTGCGGGACAACAGGAAACGTTTCTCAATATCCACGGCATAGACAATATCCTGCATGCGGTCACGGAGGTGTTTGCCTCGCTGTATAACGACAGGGCCATTTCCTATCGGGTTCATACCGGCTATACGGATTCTCATGTTGCATTGTCGGCGGGCATACAGCGCATGGTGCGTTCCGACAAGGGCTCGTCGGGGGTGATGTTCACGATAGATACCGAATCCGGCTTCCGTGACGTGGTATTCATAACTTCGTCATATGGCCTGGGCGAGATGGTGGTGCAGGGTGCGGTGAACCCCGACGAATTTTATGTCCACAAGCAGCAGCTCGCCGCGGGTTTCCCCGCACTGGTTCGCCGCAGTATCGGTTCCAAGCAACAACGCATGGTATTCAACGAGGACCGCGCCGCCGGTCGCTCCACAAATATTGAAGAGGTTCCCAAAGCGGAACGCGACAGTTTTTCCCTGACCGACGAGGATGTGTTGGAACTGGCAAGACATGCCATGGCCATCGAGCAGCATTACGGCAGACCCATGGATATTGAATGGGGCAAGGACGGCCTGGACGGCAAGCTCTACATCCTGCAAGCACGCCCGGAAACTGTACAGTCACAGGTTGTGGCAGGCGCCGCGGAAAAATTCAAGCTCACAAAACGCGGCGAGGTGCTCATTGAAGGTCGCGCCATCGGCCAGAAGATCGGCATCGGCCCGGTGCGTCTGGTAGCGAGCACTTCCGAAATGGACAAGGTGCAGGCAGGCGATGTGCTGGTCACGGACATGACCGACCCCAACTGGGAGCCGGTGATGAAGAAAGCTTCCGCAATCATTACCAACCGCGGCGGACGGACTTGCCATGCCGCGATCATTGCGCGTGAACTGGGCATCCCGGCCATCGTGGGATGCACACATGCCACGGATGTGCTGGTTGAAAACGACATCGTCACTGCTTCCTGCGCGGAAGGCGACACGGGTTTTGTCTATCGCGGCAAGCTGCCGTTCGAGATCACCAAGCAGGATGAAAAGGCATTGCCGCCATTGCCGGTCAAATTGATGCTCAATGTGGGCAATCCGACGCTGGCTTTCGAATTTGCATCATTGCCCTCCGCGGGTATCGGCCTGGCGCGTCTGGAATTCGTCATTAACAACCTTATTGGCATTCATCCCAAAGCCGTGCTGCAGTTTAAAACGCTTCCCACAGAATTGCAGGCTGCGGTATTGAAACGCTCGCGCGGTTACGCCGACCCGTTGACTTTCTATGTGGATAAATTGACCGAGGGAATTTCCACTCTGGCCGCCGCTTTCTGGCCCAAACCGGTCATCGTGCGCCTGTCGGATTTCAAGTCCAACGAATATCGCAAGTTGCTCGGTGGCGATCTATACGAACCGCTGGAAGAAAATCCGATGCTGGGTTTCCGCGGAGCGGGACGTTATGTTGCGCCGAGCTTCAGGGATTGTTTTGAACTGGAATGCCTTGCGATGAAGAAGGTCCGCGATGAAATGGGCTACACCAACGTGGAAATCATGGTGCCGTTCGTGCGCACCGTCCAGGAAGCAAGCGAGGTCGTCGAACTGCTTGCGCAACACGGATTGAAGCGCGGCGAAAATGGTTTGCGTTTGATCATGATGTGCGAGATCCCGTCAAATGCACTGCTGGCCGAAGAATTTTTACAGTATTTCGACGGTTTTTCGATAGGATCGAACGATCTGACCCAACTGACTCTGGGGCTGGACCGTGATTCCAGTCTGGTGGCGAACCGCTTCGACGAGCGTGATGCCGCGGTCAAAAAATTGCTGGAGATGGCCATCACAACCTGCAACCGGCTCGACAAATATGTGGGCATCTGCGGACAGGGACCGTCCGATCATTTCGACTTCGCGCTGTGGTTGATGGATATCGGTATTCAGTCGATGTCGCTCAATCCGGATACGCTGCTGGAAACCTGGCGGAAGCTGGCGGAGGCACATCCGGGAGGGTAGCCGGATATAAAACTTCCCTCGCCCCTTGTGGGGGAGAGGGGAATCAAATCAACTTCGCCGGGGGTAGCCCGGCAGCTAGTCACTTTTTCTTGCGTCGCCAAGAAAAAGTAACCAAAAAGAAGGCGACCCCGGTTTGCCGCCCCTGCGGGGTACCCTCGATCAGCCGCAAGCAAGCGGGGCTGCGCAACTCGACCTGGCGGGGCGCACACTCCGCGCCCCACTGCGGGACTCGAACATAACCAGCGACTTGGCTGAAGTATTTTTTCAGCCTAGTCGAATGGCTAGTTGTTTCATCAGTGCTCGCCTAAACCTACGCTCGCTTGCGGCTGATCTTCGGCGGCGCACAGGGGATGAAAAGCGAAACCCATACGATAAGCAATAAATTGCCCATCGTATTAGATTAACGAGCACTTGACAGCACCTTCTGGAAAACGGCAACGTTATTACTACTGCTCTGGTTGTAGAACGTACTGATGTGCGAGAAACCAAAACCTTCAAACAACGTGCGACTTGCGTTGTTGTCCGCACGGATAGTGCATTGGAGTATGCGGGCACCTTTTGCACGTGCAACGTGCTCCGCCTCACACAGCAACGCTTTTGCATGACCTTTGCGCGTTTGAGATACTGCCACGGTAAGGTGCAGAACTTCTGCTTGATACCATTGGACATTCTTTACTTCGACACACGCAACAACTTCGTTTGCTTCTGAAAAACGACACAGGTAGCTGTCAGCGTGGTCAAGAACAATCTTACGCGTATACTCCCGTGTAAGCTGGTTTCGTTCATTCAATAACGTGGCAATCTGATCGGCATGTGCGTCGGTAAGAGTCATATTGAGCTCGTTAATGGTAAAACAAAAGAACTGTCCTGCTTGTACTTAGGACTAGCTTCAAAAGCCAGCCCAAGGACCGGGCTCATCACAATAAATAAAGGGCGCTGGTTCAGTACGCGAGGCGGCATCTTCATTTCCGCCAAGGTTGTTGTGAAAGAACCTATACTTGTATTTGTGCTTTTTTGCATTTGCAAGAATCACAGAAAACTCCTCAGCACTATGCAATGGGTAATAGCTGTTGTGATAGCGAACCCACTTCCCCTCCCTACCTTCGAGTTGATAGATACTTCGTACAATCGACTCCATAACACCACATGATTCAACATGTGATTTGTCCTTTGACCAAGTTCGATTCACTATCCAAAGACCGACAAAATTCCCGCTCCTCCTGCGGAGATCCAATCCACCGGGAGTTACTTTCGGTAAAAAATCTTCTTTCTTTTTCAGGGGGCAGCCCTCGAAAATAGCTATTTGCAAATTATGGGGCAATTTAATCATAAGGTGGCAACTTGTTGCCACCTTATGATTTTGTAGTTTTGCTTTTCTTTTTCTTTCCCCCTGTGCGCCGCCGAAGATCAGCCGCAAGTGGGCGGAGGTTTAGGCGAGCACTGATGAAACAACTAGCCATTCGACTAGGCTGAAAAAATACTTCAGCCAAGTCGCTGGTTATGTTCGAGTCCCGCAGTGGGGCGCGGGGTGTGCGCCCCACCAGGTCGAGTTGCGCAGCCCCGCTTGCTTGCGGCTGATCGAGGGTACCCCGCAGGGGCGGTAAACCGGGGGCGATTTCTTTTGGTTACTTTTCTTGGCAAGACAAGAAAAGTGACTAGCTGTCGGGCTACCCCCGACGAAGTTGATTTTGTATTTACTGTACCAGCCGCTATGCGGCGACCCTTCGACAAGCTGATGAAACAACTAGCCATTCGACTAGGCTGTCAAAAGACGCCAGCCAAGTCGCTGGTTATCAGGGCGAACGGAAAACTTAAATTACTTAATCTGTCCCCGCTCGATACTGATCCCCACCATCTTGCAGTTGCGGATCGCCTGTAACTTAGCGACGCTGACTTTGACCCACGGGGCGTTGAAGTCCTTGAGGATGATTTGCGCGATGTGTTCGGCCAGGGTTTCCAGCAGGGAAAAATGTCCCTCGCTCAACACAGCCTGGATATGCTGCGCAACATCGGCGTAATCCAGCGCGTCGTTGATATCGTCGCTGACACAGGCGCGGCTGTTGGGCAGCGCGATGTCGAGGTCGATTTGCAAAGTCTGCGGCACGACCTTTTCACGTTCGTATATGCCGATTAGCGTGGTAACTTTGAGTTCGCGTAAAAAAATGATGTCCATGTTTTTGCTGATTGGTGGATAGGTGCGGTTTCAAGTAATATTCGAGCAGTTCAATTCTAAGGCATTCCGATGTTGACCGTAGTTTTTATCATTGCCGTCTATTTGCTGGGATCGATTTCCTTTGCTGTCATTACAAGCAAATTGTTCGGCCTTGCCGATCCCCGCACCTATGGTTCCGGCAATCCCGGCGCGACGAATGTGTTGCGTAGCGGCAAGAAGGCGGCTGCGGCACTGACCCTGTTGGGCGATGCGGCAAAGGGTTGGTTGGCAGTGTTCCTTGCGATACGGTATTCCCTGCCGGGTGAGCAGTTCATTATGCTGCCGGCAGCAGTAGCGATTGCGGTGTTCATTGGTCATCTGTTTCCGGTATTTCTGCATTTCAAGGGCGGCAAGGGCGTGGCAACGGCGTTGGGCGTGTTGTTGGCGCTGAATGTCTGGGTAGGGTTGGGCGGGCTGGTGACCTGGCTGATCACCGTGTTTATGTTCCGCTACTCATCGTTGGCCGCTTTGACAGCGGCTGTTGCTACGCCGATCTTCGCGGTGTTGCTGGGTTTGCCGAAGGAGTGGGTGCTGGCATCGGGCATTATGTCGTTGCTGCTGATCTGGCGGCACAAGAGCAACATTCAGAATCTGCTGGCGGGGAAAGAAGCGAAGATTGGCAGCAGGAAAGCCAGCCAGTAGACAAGCTGCCCGCAAACAAGCCAATGTGGGACGGGTGTCCCATCCTGAGTATTATCATATAATAATATTCAGTTTCATCTTTTGGAGAAACCATGCGTCCGGCACAACTTCAGGCTGTACTTGATCGAGAGTTTCTGAGTGCCCGTGAAGGACACCATACACCCGTCATGCTCTGGGGTCCGCCCGGCGTGGGAAAATCCCAGATCATTGCCCAGGTCGCGACCCGTCATGCGGTACCGATGATCGATATACGCTTGTCGCAAATGGAACCGTCAGATTTGCGCGGTATCCCCTTCAGGGTCGGCGATCGCGTCGAATGGGCGGTGCCCTCCATGCTGCCCGATATTGAGCGCCACGGACCGGAAGGCGTGCTGTTCCTGGATGAGATCACCTCTGCCCCGCCCAGTGTTTCGGCTGCCGCCTATCAACTGATACTCGATCGCCGTCTGGGCGCGTATGAAGTCCCGGCGGGCTGGGCGATTTTCGCTGCCGGCAACCGTCAGGGTGACAGGGGCGTCACTTACAGCATGCCGGCGCCTTTGGCCAACCGCTTTTCCCATTTCGAGGTCGAAGCCAATCTCGACGACTGGGTGAGTTGGGCGTATGCCAACGGTATCGATGAACGCCTGATCGGCTTTCTGCGTTTTCGTCCCGAGCGCCTGTTTGATTTCGACCCTGCGCACAATCCTGTTGCGTTCCCCAGTCCGCGTTCCTGGGAATTCGCGCACCGCGCGCTGCAAAAGTTCGGCGATTCTCCCGACTTGTTGCTGGCCACGCTGCAAGCCTGTGTAGGCCCCGCGGCCGGGCTGGAACTCAACGCATTCGTTGAAAATCTGGATCGCATGCCCGATCTGGACGCGATCCTGCGCGGCGAACAGGTGGAAGTACCGCGCGAAGTTGATCTGCAATATGCGGTGGCATCGGCGCTGGTTGGGCGCGCGGCCCGTGCCAAAGGCAGTAGTAATGCACGCGAAATTCATGGACATATTCTGGATTACGCCAGTCGCTTTCCGTTGCGCGAAATGGGTGTCATGCTGGTGTCCGACATGCATCGAGCGATTGGGCAGCAATTGTTTACAGTACCGCAGTTTTCCACATGGGCGAATGCCGTGGCTGATGTGATGTTTTATCAGCGTTAGGAAATGGACCTTCACGACATCGAAGCCAAGCTGACAGCAGCCCGTACCCGGCTGATACTGGACAAGCCGTTTCTCGGCGCGCTTGCGCTACGTTTGCCGATGATCGCAGTCGACGCGAAATGGTGCCAGGCCACAAGCACCGATGCGCGCAGTTTTTATTACAATCCGGCTTACATTGATGCATTGAGTATGGAACAAACCCAGTTTGTGCTGGCTAATCAGGCACTGCACTGTGCTCTTTCACATTTTTCGCGGCGGCAGCATCGCAGCAGGTTCCGCTGGGATATCGCCTGCGATCACGCGATCAATCCGCTACTGGTTGAGGACGGGCTCATTCCTCCACCCGGCACGTTGGTCCTGGAATGTTATGAAGGGATGACCGCAGAGGAAATCTATCCGTACATCGACGAGAACGACAGCGATGAGCCTGAGGAGCAGCCAAAGAACGATGGTGATGGCAGTGGCGATTACAGGGAAGATTCCAGTGGCGGCGAACAGGACAGTTCGGCAAACGAGGAGGCGAAGGGCGCAGGTCGGCCGCAACCGCTCTCCGCAGCCGAGCAGGAATCGCTGTCGGTTCAGTGGCAACAGCGTCTGGCCGGTGCAGCCCAGCAGGCGCAACAGGCCGGTAAATTAAGCGGATTGCTCGGCCGCATGGTCGGGGAGCTGATCCAGCCCAGGTTGCCCTGGCGCCTGCTACTTGCCCGCTACATGACCCAGTATGCGCGCGACGATTACAGTTACATGCGTCCCTCAAGACGCGAAGGGGAAATGATTTTCCCCTCGTTGCGCAGCGCCCAGGCCGATATTTGCGTGGTGCTCGATAGTAGCGGCTCGATTTCCGAACAGGAAATCGACGAGTTCATGAGCGAGATCGATGCGATCAAGGGACAGTTGCGCGCGCGCATCTTGCTGCATGCCTGCGATACTGCGATTGCCGAAGATGGGCCCTGGCTGTTTGAACCATGGGACGAATTCAGATTGCCCACGACTATTCAGGGTGGCGGCGGCACCGATTTCAGGCCGGTTTTCGAGTGGATTTCGAGTCAGGGGCGCGAGCCCGATCTGCTGCTGTATTTCACCGATGCACAGGGCGAATTTCCTAAGGTTGAACCCGCATTTCCCGTGCTCTGGCTGGTCAAAGGCAAGGCACCTGTACCCTGGGGGCAACGCATCCAACTGAATTAAGGACAGGCATGTCAGAACTGGCACCGGAAGATGAATTGCGCCTCAATGTGATGATGGCCGGAGACATCCAGGCTGTCCGCATCGATGAAGCTGCGATGGTCGTTCATGGTTTGTCTGCGCGAGGCGAGGCGTCAATCAAGCTGCATCCAACAAACCGACCAGAACAGTATTTGCGCAGGGTGCGCGAAATGCTTGCGGGCAAAGCGACGGGTTCTCCGGGCGGCTATCCAGTCTATCTGCATGGCTGGACACGCATGGGGCAAGCACGCGACAAAGGGCTTGATTGCCTGTTGTTGCTTGGGGAGAACGAAGCGGTGGTGTCGGTGGCATATTCAAACGGGCTGACTGACGAACTCGCAAGGCGCGCATGGTGGACAATGCCCGTGGCGGATAATGCACGCCGCATGCTGGAACGTGAATGTGTGGTTCAAGGCAAAATGGGCAAGGTACTGGCCGAATATCTTATCGAGCATTTGCCCTTCGAAAATAACCCGCATACGATCATCGATACCGTTCGGCTCTTGCTGCAACCTGGGTTGATTGATGATGAGGTGCGCAAAAAGCTGTGGAACAGGGGCGCCATCGATAATTCTTACCACGTCGGTTTCCTGGAGCGCCTGCCCGATGATTTGCCTTTAGTTGTTCCGCCACGCGAGGACTGGAGTGCACTGGTTTCGAAGCTGGCACATCTACTGCTG
This sequence comes from Burkholderiales bacterium, assembly GCA_038241165.1. Classification (GTDB taxonomy): domain Bacteria; phylum Pseudomonadota; class Gammaproteobacteria; order Burkholderiales; family Gallionellaceae; genus Gallionella. The sequence goes on from JBBRFZ010000004.1 coordinate 38,567, forward strand.
ACCGATCATTCTTATGCGGTGCAGCTTGCGCGAGTTTTGTCGGCCAGAGGTCAGGCTTTTCTTCAGACCAGCGAAGCGATGCTGCGCTATCCGGCGGACCGGGATGTGGTGAATGCGTTGCTCAATGTGCTGGCTGCATATTTTTCATCACTGGTTCAATCGTCATGTTGTAGTGAGGATATGCTGGAAGCGAAGCTGACAAATGTGGACACATTTTGCCGCGATTCCGCATCACCAGCGGGCCAATTTCTGGCGAGCTTGCCGGAATATGCATCGGAAGTTCGCGCGATGCTGGCTCTGTCGTGCATGAATAGTGAAGTGGCTGTGCCAATATTGTCACGCAGCACAGCAGGCGGCACCCTGATGCGCCAGAAGCTCGAACCGATCACGACGCCAATCTTGCAGCAAATTGCGATATTGCGCGGACAGACGTTCAGCGCCACCGCACCGCGCAGACGGTCTCGCACTTAAATACACGGGTAAATTTTCTGGCGGCTTGCCGGATATTCAGGACGTGATCTCTTCCAGATTCCAGCGCGGCTTGACATTGAAGCGGTAATCCTTGTGGCCGAGTCGTTCCGCAAGTCTTAGCGCGCCGGCAAAGGCGATCATCGCGCCGTTGTCGGTGCAGAATTCCATGTCGGGATAAAACACCTTGCCGCCGTGTTTGCTTATGCTCTCGGTCAATCGGCTGCGCAACAGCTGGTTCGCGCCCACGCCGCCCGCCACCACCAATTGGGCCAGTCCGGTATGCGCCAGTGCTGCGTGCGCTTTGTGAGCCAACACGCCGACGATGGCTTCTTGTACCGCGCAGGCGATGTCGGCTCTTGTCTGTCCATCCAGCATTTTCTTGCCGTCGTTATTGCTTTGCTTTACCAGTGTCAGCACCGCTGTTTTTAATCCGCTGAAACTGAAATCAAGATTACCGCTGTGTTGCATCGGGCGCGGTAATTTGTATATGCCGGGACGACCCGTTGCAGCCAGTTTCGCCAGTGCCGGGCCGCCTGGATAATTCAGGCCCAGCAGTTTCGCACTCTTGTCGAATGCTTCCCCTGCCGCGTCGTCGACCGTCTCGCCCAACAAGGTGTACTGACCCACACCGTCGACACGCATCAATTGCGTATGCCCTCCGGAAACCAGCAGGGCAACGAATGGAAACTCGGGTGCGGGATCTGACAATAATGGCGAGAGCAGATGTCCTTCCAGATGATGGATGCCGATGGTGGGGATGTCGAGCGCGTAAGCCAGCGCATTCGCGACACTGGCGCCAACCAGCAGTGCGCCGCCCAAGCCCGGCCCCTGGGTGTAGGCAACGGCGCTGATCCGCTCGAGTGACACGTCGGCCTCGCGCATGACCTGCCTCACCAGTGGGATGACGCGTCGTATATGATCACGCGAAGCAAGTTCCGGAACGACGCCGCCATATTCATTGTGCATCGCAACTTGTGTGTGCAGCGCGTGCGCCAGCAAGCCGCGCCCCATCTGGTAGAGCGCGATGCCGGTCTCGTCGCAAGACGATTCGATTCCCAGTGTGATCAGTGGCATTTTTTTCATTTCGGTTGATGTCGCATTGTAGTGAAATTCGCGGCTGGGCAGTTCGATTGAAATTATTATGAAAATATTTCAGAAAAGAGTTGACGCGGGTTTTTACATCTCTATAATGCGCACCTCTTCGCTGCTACGGCAGCCGTTCTTTAAAAGATAAAACAAACAACCGACGAGTGTAGGTACTTGGTTTTTGGGAAGTTTCTGTATTTTTCGGGATATGGGAACGACTTTAAAAATATAGTAGTACTTACGCAAAGTCGAAAAGAATCATGTCAATGATTCACTTTGAGTAAGAC
>JBBRFZ010000005.1:0-39378 GCA_038241165.1 Burkholderiales bacterium
TCGGAAGGAGCGGAACGGCTCGACCTTACCAATAGCTGGGTGGGTATCACCTCCGTAGTACTGTTCTTTATCGCCTACCTGGCGGTGATGGCCGAGGAATTTACACTGCTGCGAAAATCCAAGCCGGTGATGCTGGCGGCCGGGATCATCTGGGCGCTGATTGCCTGGTATTACCAGTCGCATGGTATTCAACACGTGGTCGAAACGGCACTGCGCGAAAATCTGGAAGAGTATGCGGAGCTGATGCTGTTCCTGATCGTTGCGATGACTTACATCAACGCGATGGAGGAACGCAATGTGTTCGAGGCGCTGAGATCCTGGCTGATCGGCAAAGGGTTCAGTTATCGTGCGCTGTTCTGGGTGACGGGTTGGATCGCTTTCTTCCTTTCGGGTCTGGCAGACAATCTGACCACTGCATTGTTGATGGGGGCGGTGGTCGTGGCGGTCGGGCATGGCAACCGGAAGTTTGTGGTGCTGGGCTGTATCAACCTGGTTGTGGCGGCCAACGCCGGCGGGGCATTTTCTCCTTTCGGCGATATCACCACGCTGATGGTGTGGCAGAAGAACATTGTGGCCAGCAACGGGCCTGTCGGTTTCTGGACGTTCTTCTACCTGTTCATTCCTGCCATGGTGAATTTCGTCGTGCCGGCGGTGGTCATGCATTTCTTTGTGCCGTCCGGAAAACCCGAAGGTGGCGGCGAGATGGTCAACATGAAACGCGGCGCACTTACCATCGTGGCCCTGTTCATCTTCACCATCGCACTGGCGGTAAGCTTCCACAGCAAGCTGGGATTGCCGCCGGTCATCGGCATGCTGACCGGCATGGGGGTGCTGAAATTCTATGCCTTCTATCTCAGGGTAACCACCAGCGGGCGGGCGCAGGCCCATGCTTCGGAGATCGGCAGCCCGATGGCATTTGACATTTACCGAGAAGTTGCACGCTCGGAGTGGGACACACTATTTTTTTTCTATGGAGTGGTGATGTGCGTGGGCGGACTCGGGTTTGTCGGCTATCTGGCTATGATCTCCGAAACGATCTATGGTGGATGGGGGGCGACCAACGCCAACATCGCTATCGGCCTGATCTCCTCTGTCGTGGACAATATCCCGGTGATGTTTGCGGTGTTGACCATGCAGCCCGACATGTCCATTGGACAATGGTTGCTGGTGACATTGACCGCCGGGGTGGGCGGTTCACTGTTGTCGATCGGTTCCGCAGCCGGTGTGGCATTGATGGGGCAGGCACGAGGCTCCTATACTTTCTTCGGTCATCTCAAGTGGGCGCCGGTGATCGCGCTGGGCTATGCGGCCGGCATCGCCGTGCATATGGCGCTTAATCATGCTTTGTTCTGAGTACTGACTGCGCAGACCAAGCGGATAATGATTATGAACAATGACCTCGGAGACTATCCCGGATGAACCGCGTTATCACGATGCTGCTTTTGCTGTTCATGCCGCTGATGGCGCACGCCTCGGAGGGCGCCTCACACCTCGATCTGACCAATAGCTGGGTAGGTATCACCTCCGTAATATTGTTCTTTATCGCCTATCTGGCGGTAATGGCGGAAGAATACACAGGCCTGCGAAAATCCAAGCCGGTGATGCTGGCGGCCGGGATCATCTGGGCGCTGATCGCCTGGTATTACCAGTCGCATGGCATTCCGCACGCGGTCGAAACGGTGCTGCGCCAAAATCTGGAAGAGTATGCGGAACTGATGCTGTTCCTGATCGTCGCGATGACTTACATCAATTCGATGGACGAGCGTAACGTGTTCGAGGCACTGAGATCCTGGCTGATATACAAGGGGTTTGGTTATCGCACCCTGTTCTGGGTGACGGGGACTCTGGCATTCTTTATTTCATCGGTTGCGGACAACCTGACAACCGCACTGCTGATGGGTGCAGTTGTCATGGCAGTCGGGCATGGCAACCGGAAATTCGTGGTGCTGGGATGCATCAACCTGGTCGTGGCGGCCAACGCCGGCGGGGCATTTTCTCCTTTCGGCGATATCACCACCCTGATGGTGTGGCAGAAGAACATTGTTGCCAGCAACGGGACGATCGGTTTCTGGACGTTCTTCTATCTTTTCATCCCCGCGTTTGTGAATTTTGCGGTGCCGGCGGCGATCATGAGTTTCTTTGTGCCCGATGAAAAACCCGATACTGGCGGGACCGCAGTCAGGATGAAACCGGGTGCGCTTGTCATCGTTGCACTGTTCCTGTTAACCATTGCGCTCGCTGTCTGTTCACATAGCTATCTTCAGTTGCCGCCGGTGATCGGCATGCTGACGGGATTGAGCCTGCTCAAGTTCTACGCATACTTTTTGAAAACTGCCGATAATCGCTCACGTTCGGGTTATTCGTCCGGTGAAAATATTGGCAGCCCGGTTGCTTTTGACATATACCGCGAAGTGGCGCGTTCAGAATGGGATACCCTGTTCTTCTTCTACGGGGTGGTGATGTGCGTGGGTGGACTCGGGTTTGTCGGCTATCTGGCCATGATCTCCCAGGCGATCTATGGCGGATGGGGAGCGACCAATGCCAACATTGCCATCGGCCTGATGTCTTCTGTCGTGGACAATATCCCGGTGATGTTTGCGGTGTTGACCATGCAACCCGATATGTCCACCGGACAATGGCTTTTGGTGACGATGACTGCCGGGGTGGGCGGTTCGCTGCTGTCTATCGGCTCCGCAGCCGGTGTGGCATTGATGGGGCAGGCGCGCGGTGTTTATACCTTCTTCGGCCACCTGAAATGGATGCCGGTGATCGCACTGGGTTACGCGGCGAGCATCGCCGTGCACCTGTTGATCAACCGTGCCCTGTTCTGATAAACATTTTCTGTTTCTTTGGCCGGGTGCAATCACGCGCTGTTGCGCTTGACGTTGCACCTGTCGCGCCGTTAATATACCCGACTGATTAACACAGGTAATAACGCCATGAGCACAGATATACAGCAACGCATCAAGGAACAAGTCACCACACATCCGGTGGTGCTATACATGAAAGGCAATCCGCAGGCTCCGCAGTGCGGGTTTTCCGCCAACGCGGTGAAAATTCTCAATGCGCTCGGCGTGAATGAATTATTCACGGTGGACGTGTTGCAAGACCCGGAGATTCGCCAGGGTGTTAAGGATTACGCCAACTGGCCGACTGTCCCCCAACTCTATATCAAGGGCGAATTTGTCGGCGGCTCTGACATCATGATCGAGATGTACCAGAACGGGGAACTCAAAGAGTTGCTGGCGGGCTAGTCTCAAGTTCGATCCTGCTTCGATTATTCGATTTCGAATTTCTCCATCCCTGATCCCGGCTGAATAGCTATCTCTGCCCCGCTGCGCGGGACGGGGTGGCGAGTTGCTCGCGCTTCGTTCCCATTGTCTGATATGCCCTCCTGTTGTCGCAAACGCACGAAACCTCTTTATCTGCAATAAAATTGCGGCAACACAGACGCAAAAAATTACAACGCGCAATACTGTACAACACCCTTCCGTGCTACAGTCACGCAGTAAGCACTGGATAGATTTCTTACTGGCCGTGGAGATGCAAAGTCTCCAGGATTGGGATGAATGGAGGGGATGATGCGTTTTAAAACCAGATTAGTGATCAGGCAATGACAGATCTAAGGCAAGTGCAATTTTTCGAAGAAAATCCACCACTGCAGCCACATCTACAGTCTCAGCCTATGGAGGCGGCAGACCTGCTGGTCGCCTATCTGGAACAAATCGGCGTCGAATTTGTGTTTGGCGTACCCGGTGGCGCGATTGAGCCGCTATACAACGCGATGGCGCGCAGCGCGAGACGCGGCGGTTTGCGCACAGTAACCGCAAGGCACGAAACAGGCGCTGCGTTCATGGCCGATGGCTATTCCCGTGAATCGGGAAAGCTCGGTGTGTGTTGTGCCACTTCCGGCCCGGGTGCGACCAATCTGATTACCGGTGTGGCTTGTGCTTTTGAAAACGAGATCCCGATGCTGGTCATTACTGCCCAGCCTTCATTGCGTTTGCTGGGCAAAGGGGCGTTGCAGGAAGCATCAGGCGCCGGCCTGGATACCGTGGATATGTTTCGCACCTGCACACGTTACAGCGCGATGATATCCCATCCTGACCAATTGCAAAGACAACTGACCAACGCGCTTTTGAACGCGTACCAGCCGACCCCCGGCCCCGTTCATCTGAGCATCCCGATGGATGTGTTGCGTACGACAATGAAAAGCGGACCGGCCTACAATATGGCGCATCTGCTGAAACCGCTTGCTGCGGTGGATGATGCAGCAGTGCGCGAACTGCAGGCGATACTGGCGCAATCCAGAAAAGCGGTGGTGCTGATCGGCAGCGGATGCGGCGAAGCGATAGACCTGATCATAGAACTGGTTGAAAGGATAGACGGCGTGTTTGTGGTTACGCCGGATGCAAAAGGATTCATCAGCCCACGTCACCCTTTGTACCGGGGCGTATTCGGCTTTGCCGGGCACCGCTCCGCTGTGGCAGCGGTTGAAAATAATGAGGTGGACCTGATCCTGGTTGCCGGCTCCAACCTGAGCGAATGGACCAGCAACGGCTGGAGCGAAGCAGTGCTGAATAACCGGATGGTGCATATCGATTCTCTTGAATCACACCTGGCGCACTCGCCGATGGCACGACTGCACGTACGCGGCGCGATACGCCCGGTGATTGAGCGGGTGCTGCGCACGCTGCGCAGAGAAGGTCCGGAAGAAATTTCGGTTGGAGAGAAACGGAAATTCAAAAAGGTTACGATTGGTGATCCATTCAAACCCGTTTCTGCAGATGCGCCAATAAAGCCCCAGTATCTGATGCGCGAACTCGGCTGGCGTAGTCCACCCGATACGCGTTTCCTGACCGATACCGGCAACAGTACGATCTGGGCGATTCATAATCTGGCGATGCACGACCATCGCCCCAGTAGAGGGGGCTGGATGCGCGTCACGATGAATTTTGCCCCGATGGGTTGGGCCATCGGTGGCGCGGTGGGTACAGCGTTGGCGAATCGCGCCGTGCCGGTCGTCTGCATTACCGGCGATGGCAGCCTGTTGATGAACGGCCAGGAAATGACCGTGGCGCAGACCGAAAATCTTACCGTTCTATTCGTGATTCTGAACGACGCGGCGCTGGGTATGGTGAAGTTCGGCCAGCGCATGACGGGGGCTGAACAAGTCGGTTTCGAATTGCCGACGGTCGATTTCAAGATGATGGCTGCATCCATGGGTATCCCGGGTCATGTGATCCGCACCGCCGAGGACTTTGACAAACTCGATCTTGATGCGATCCTGAGCCGTCCCGGTCCGACCGTGCTGGACGTGCGCGTGGACAGGGAAGAAGCACCGCCGATGGAACTCAGACTCAGAACATTAGGACGATGATATAAAAATGGAAACCATACACACCCGTATCTGGGAGGAAGAAGCCGAACCCGACAACGCATTTGCGGCGCTGTCCTGTCATTGTCAAGGCTACGATGTCTACGGCGAACTGCTGGCCCAGGCAAGTTGGATCGAATACCTGTTCCTGCTGTTCCGCGGCGAAGCGCCTACTGCACAGCAGGCAAAGCTGCTGGAAGGGTTGGCCATTGCGTTGGCGAATCCGGGCCCCCGCGATGCCGCGGTGCATGCCGCGATGTGTGGCGGTGTCGCCGGTTCCACCTCGGCATCATGCCTGATGGCGGCGCTAGGGGTGGGTGCCGGCGCATCTGGCGGTGCACGAGAAGTATTCAACGCGATGAATGACTGGCAAACACGTGGTACCGATCTGGCATTGTGGCAATCAGGGCTGGGTGTAAAGCCGGTGGACGATCCAGCCGATGTCTGGCCGGTTGCCGGTCACCCAGCGGGCTTTGACCCTTACGGCGTGCGATGCACCACCCCCGTAATGCAAACGCTGGCGCATCTTGCCGCACTGGATTGCGCACCGTCACTATCCTGGCTGCAGGCGAATCGGTCGTTACTGGAATCTGCAGCCGGGCTGCCGCTGGCAATGACGGGCGTGGCTGCTGCAGCATTGCGCGATCTGGGTTGCACCCCGGAACAGGGAGAAATGCTGTTTTTGTTGCTGCGCCTGCCGGGTTCCGCTGTGCATGCGCTGGAACAACGCGATGGAAGTTACAAGAACTTCCCGTTCTTCCGCATTGAACTGGAAAATGACCCCGGCCCTGCGCAGGGGATGGAAAATCATGCGGAGGGGGAAGTATGAAAGGTCCAGAAATGCTGGAGCAACATGTCGGGAAGCTTGTAACCAGCGCGGGTGCATTTTTCCCGGGCGAACGCGTCGTGTTTGGCGGCCAGGATTTATTCACTTCGCTCAAGGATCTCGATTGGCTGGAACTATATTTGTTTGGTATCACAGGTCGTCGTTATACCCCGCAACAGGTGCGAGTCCTACACGCAATGTTCACACATAATAGTTATCCTGATCCACGGCTCTGGAACAATCGAGTGGCAGCACTAGCAGGCACAGCACGCAGCACTGGTGCGTTAGGGATCGCTGCAGCCATAGCTGTTTCAGAAGCGAAGATTTTCGGTGGGGCTTCGCAAATGCGATGCAGCGAATTTTTGACCAGAGCAAAAAAATCGTATGATGGAGGAGCAAACCTGGAGGCATTGGTGCGCGCGGAAATCAAGGAAAAACGTGGTATCGGCGGTTATGGTCGGCCTATTGTTCCAACGGACGAGCGCATCGCACCGATAATGGTGATTGTGCGTGAACAAGGCTTGGAAAATGGGCCGCATCTTAAGCTAGCCTTTGAAGTGGAACGCATCCTGTTACAAGGACGCTGGCACTGGCATATGAACAGTGTTGGGCTTACGGCGGCGCTGTGTGCTGATTTTGGGATGAGTCCGCGCGAGTACAATTTAGGAGCGGTACCCGTTTTTCTTGCCGGCATGCCGCCATGCTATCTGGACGCGGCAGAAAAGCCAGAAGGCTTGTTGTTTCCGCAACCGTGCCGGACTCTATCGTATGAAGGGGTTCCGCGCAGAAATTGGTGCGATGTTGTTAGTACAAAATAACGTCGTCTGAACCAGACTAAAAGTTAGTGGATTTGACTCTATGTTGTAAGGGGGAGGATATGAAAAAATTCATTAGGCTATTATCCACCATGCTGGTGATTATGTTATGTACCACCAGAGTTTATGCCGCGACGCAATCCGAGGAAGATGAATTGGCGCTGGCTTACGGTGACAAGTCCTTTGTGACCATCGCCACCGGCACGCGGCAACCTATCGCGCGGGCGCCGTCGGTGGCTTCTGTGATCACTGCGGAAGACATCGCGGCTATTGGTGCAGCGGACATTGACGAAGTTCTGGAAACCGTGCCGGGGCTGCACGTGTCGCGTTCCCCCATCGGTTACAACCCAATCTATACCATACGGGGCATTGACACCCAGTACAACCCAGAAGTACTGATGCTGGTAAACGGTATACCTATCACCGGTGCATATTTTGGCAACCGTTCACAAACTTGGGGTGGTATGCCGGTGGAGAACATCGCGCGTATCGAGGTGATACGCGGCCCCGGCTCAGCACTGTATGGCGCCGATGCCTTCGCCGTCGTGATCAACATCATTACCAAGACTGCCACCGATATCAACGGTACCCAACTTGGTGCGCGCGTCGGTTCGTTCAACAGCCGCGATGCTTGGATGCAATACGGCGGCACAGCGGGGAAATACGATGTGGCGGCTTACCTGCGTGCAGGCCACACTGACGGTCAGCATCAGATCATCGCAGCCGATGTGCTGACCGGAACGCCGTTTTCCCTTGCGCCGGGACCGGTCAACCTCGGTCTTGATGCCATTGATGGCCGCATTGATTTGTCGCGTGACAAATGGCGCTTGCGTGCCGGTTACCAGCAGCGCTCCAACGGCAAAACTGGGGCAGGTGTGGCGTCGGCGTTGGATCCTGTTGGGACAAATTATGGTGAACGCGTCAATACCGATTTGACTTATCAGGATGCGAATTTTGCGCCCAATCTGGACGTGACTGCACAGGCCAGCTATTTGTTTATCACAGAACAATCCGATCTGACGCTGTTTCCACCGGGGACCAATTTTGGTCTGGGACCATTCCCCAATGGTGTGATCGGCGACCCCTACAAATGGGAACGCCACCTGCGTTTCAATGTATCGGCTGTTTATTCTGGTTTGCAGAGTCACAAACTGCGCTTCGGCACGGGCACACAAGATGACGATCTGTACAAAACCCAGGAATTCAGAAATTACAATCTGGTAGGTGTTCCCGGTTTCGGATATTTACCAACACCTATACCGGGCGGATTGACGCAAATGACTGCGGCAGATATTTTTCTGACGCCGCATGCTCGTCGTGTGAATTATGTATATGCACAGGATGAATGGAATTTTACCCGCGACTGGTACCTGACCGCCGGGGTGCGCCATGACCAGTATTCCGATTTTGGAGGGACCACCAACCCGCGTTTGGCGCTGGTATGGGATACGGCTTACAACCTGACCAGCAAGCTGCTCTATGGGCAGGCATTTCGCCCGCCATCTTTTGCCGAGTTGTATAACATCAACAACCCGGTGGCGCAGGGCAATCCTGCACTGAAACCGGAAACCAACCAATCCGTGGAGCTGGCTTTTGCATGGCAGGCGGCCAGCACATTGCAGGCGAACCTGAACCTGTTTCGTTATCAGATGAAGGATATCCTGCGTTTTGTGCAGAACCCGGATGCCAGCTATACCGCGCAAAATTCCGGCAAGCAGCACGGCCAGGGCATGGAAGTCGAACTGGTCTGGGATGCGGCAGATAATCTGCGGCTATCGGGTAATTACGCGATGCAACATTCGATCGACGAAACTACCAACCAGGATCCGGGCAATGCGCCGCGGAATCATGTCTATGCTCGCGCGGACTGGGACTTCATGCCTCGCTGGAAGTTGGATACCCAGCTCAATTGGATCGCTGATCGCAAGCGTGAGCCCGGTGATAACCGTCCGCCGATAGCCGATTACCATACCGTGGACCTCACATTGCACAACAAGAATAAGGAAGGGGATTGGGATTTCGCTTTGAAGGTGTACAACCTGTTCGGTGCCAATGCGCTTGAGCCGTCCCCGGCACCCGGCCTGATTCCTTACGATTTACCGGTGGCGCCACGCGCCGCATTCTTCCAGCTTAGCCACCAGCTCTAATGGCTAGCACCCCGACATTTTTGCCGGGCTTACCCGTTCTCCTTGCTCGGGCTGAATTCAAATGCAGGACATTTGCGCCGAAGCTTGGTGCCTTTCTGCTGATTATCACTGCATTGACCGTCACCTCTCCGGCATGGGCAGCAGAAAATCCGATCGCCGTGATCTATCCCGATATCGGTGAGCCATATCGTCAAATTTTCACGGAAATAATTTCAGGCATAGAAGACAAGGTCGGTGCACCTGTGGCGAATTATCCGGTGCGCGCGGACACAAACATCAGTGTGCTGAAAAGCAGCCTGAATCTCCAGCATACCAAGGTGGTCATTGCTCTGGGTCGGCAGGGTATGCATACGGCAGAGGAACTGAACAACTCCATCAAGGTGGTGGTGGGTGGTGTATTGTCTGTGCCTGAGAATGGCTTGCACGGACAACCGGTGATCAGTTTGACCCCTGATCCTGCGTTATTGTTTTCACGCATGAAGGTGTTGATGCCGTCCATGAAGCGGGTGCTGGTCGTCTACAACCCGGCATTCAATAGCTGGTTAATGGCAATGGCCGAATCAGCCGCCCAAACACAGGGACTGGAACTGGTGGCTTACAAGGCGCAGGACCTGCGCAAGGCGGTGGGATATTACCGAACAATATTTTCCAAAGCCGACAGCCACAGCGATGTTTTGTGGTTGCCGCAGGATCCGACGACTGTTGAAGAGAGTTCGATACTGCCATTGGTGCTACAGGAGTCGTGGAATGATAACCTGGCGGTTTTTTCCAGTAATTTCGGCTATGTTCGGCGCGGGGTATTGTTTTCGCTATATCCTGACAATGCCGGTCTGGGAAAAAGTCTCGCCACTTTGGCTCAGGACATATTAATCTCGGGCGACTATGGAAAGCATGGATTGATGCCATTGCGCAATGTGCAAAGTGCCGTCAATTCCCGTACTGCCAAGCACTTGGGCCTGAATCCCAGCCGTCTGAAGAGCTTCGACACGATACTGCCTGATCAATAAATGCCATGAAGAAGATTCTAAACGAATTTCTCCACAAGTATACCTTCAGAGGCCAGCTTGGCATTACGATCGCGCTCGGGATTCTGTTTCTGGCATTATTTTCCTCGCTGGTGGGGTCGTGGCAGAGCAACGAGCGTGTCCGCGCCAACCTGCTTGAACAGGGGCGGCATATTACCGAAAGTCTTGCCCGCCAGAGCGCCCTCGCGCTGATTTACGATTCAGCTGACAATGCTTCAGGGGCGGTAAATGCCACCATGGCATTCCCCGGGGTGATCGGGGTGGAAATACGCGATGTCAAACGGCGCGTATTGTTGAAACGCGGAAGTGCTGACTTTGCAGAATTTTCCACGGCATTCAAGCCTGCCAATTCGCAGGCTGCAGCAGCCCTCGATCAGGAAAATGGAAATGCCTGGCGCTTTGTGGCGCCGGTATATACGCAACCTTCCGCCGAATCACCATTCAATGTACAGACGACCTCGCCCGAGTTGCTCGGCTATGTTGCGGTGGTGATGAGCAAGGCAGCACTTGCCCGGACAACGACCGACATTTTTATCGTAAATATGGCCACATCGTTTTCTTTCGCACTGCTGTTCCTGCTCATGATCCGCTTTCTGACCAATCGCATGACGCGGCCGCTTAACCAGCTGTCGGACAGCATGGGGCGTGCCAAGGCAGGCGAGTCCGAGGTACGCGCCGAGCTTAGTGGTCCAAAGGACATCTCCGATATGGCACATGCCTTCAATAGCATGATGGCGGTGCTGGAAGAGCGCGAGGACGCGTTGCGTGTTGCCGCGATTGCCTTCGAAATCGAGGAGGGCATGATCGTGACCGATAGCGATGAGGTGATCATTCGGGTCAACCGTGTTTTCTCGAAACTGACCGGTTACAGTGCCGAGGAAGCGATCGGCAAGAAATTGAGCATGATCAAATCCGATCGCGAGGATGACGGGTTCTATCCGCGCATGCGGGAAGTTCTGCATCGCGACAATTACTGGCAGGGAGAAATCTGGAATCACCGCCAGAACGGGGAAAGCTACCCGGAATGGTTGACCATCACGGCCGTCGTCGGCAAAGACGGCAGTATCACGAATTATATTTGTGCATTTTTTGACATCACCGAACGCAAGCAGGCAGAGGAAAAAATCCACAACCTGGCTTTTTATGACCCGCTCTGCCAGTTGCCCAACAGGCGACTTCTGTTTGACCGCTTGCATCAGGCGGTCACAACCAGCGCGCGCACCAAGAACTGCGCCGGCCTGCTGTTCATCGATCTCGATAATTTCAAGATGTTGAATGACACCAGGGGGCACGACACCGGCGATATGCTGTTGATAGAAGTGGGACAGCGCCTGCGCGCCTGCATACGCGAAAGCGATACGCTGGCGCGTTTGGGCGGGGATGAGTTCGTGGTGTTGCTGGAAGGTTTGAGCACAGACAGAGGCGAGGCTGCGATGCAGGCGCGAGAGGTGGGAGAAAAAATGCTCAACGACATTCACCAGCCTTATATGCTCAAAAATGTCGAGCATTTCAGCACTGCAAGCATAGGCATATCCCTGTTCATCAATTACAGGCAGAATCTTGATGATCTGCTCAAACAGGCCGACACGGCAATGTATGCGGCTAAAAAGGCCGGGCGCAACACCCTGCGCTTCTTTGATCCTGCCATGCAGGAAGCGCTGGAAATGCGCAGCCAGCTTGAAGCCACAATCCGGAAGTCGTTGCCAAAACATGAATTCAAACTTTTCTACCAGGTGCAGGTGGATAGCGCGCATCGCGCGATCGGTGCCGAGGCATTGATACGCTGGGAACATCCGGAACGGGGCATGATCTTCCCGGACAAATTCATTCCGATTGCGGAAGATACCGGACTGATATTACCCCTGGGCCAATGGGTGTTGGAGACGGCTTGTGCACAACTTAAAAAATGGGAGAACGATCCGCTGACAAGCGAATTGACGCTGGCTGTCAACGTCAGTGCTAGACAGTTCCGCCAACCGGATTTTTCAAAACAGGTGAGTGAGATAATCGCGCAAAGCTCGATAAATCCCGCGCGTCTCAAGCTGGAATTGACCGAAAGCACGGTGCTCGATAATGTCGCCGACACGATCGTCAAGATGCATGCATTGAAACAGATTGGAGTGAGTTTCTCGATGGATGATTTCGGTACGGGTTACTCATCGCTGGCCTATCTGACCCAATTGCCACTCGACCAGTTGAAGATAGACAAATCATTCGTGCAAAACATCGGAACAAAATCCAGCGATGCAATGATCATTCAAACCATTATCGGCATGGCCCACAATCTGGGCATCGAAGTGATTGCAGAGGGCGTGGAAACCGAGGCGCAGCTTGATTTTCTCGGGGAAGCGGGTTGCCTGCTCTATCAGGGCTACCTGTTTGGGCGTCCGGTACCGGTCAAGGAATTTACTGCCGCATTGCAGGAATAGCCGGAGCTTGCAGGGCCGCATAGGCATACTGCGTTAACGAAAACTCGATGCGATCTGATGAGCCAACGCAGAACCCTGAAGTTGATCGAAGTTATTTTGCCAAGCTAACCCGTGCACGTGCGATGGCTGCCTCAACCTGTTGCGGCGCGGTTCCTCCAATGTGGTTGCGGCTGGCAAGAGAACCTTCCAGTGATAAAACCTGGTACACATCCTCACCGATATGCGTTGAAAACTGCTGCAACTCGGCAAGGCTGACGTCGCTCAAATCGCAGCCGCGCTGTTCGGCAAAGCGCACCGCCACAGCCACGGTTTCATGGGCATCGCGGAACGGCACACCCTTTTTGACCAGGTAGTCAGCCAGATCGGTGGCGGTGGCGTAGCCCTGCAAAGCCGCATTGCGCATGGCTTCCGGCTTGACCCGGATGCCCGCGATCATGTCGGCGTAGATGCGCAAGGTCTGTGTCAGTGTGTCCACCGTGTCGAACAGCGGTTCCTTGTCTTCCTGGTTGTCCTTGTTGTAAGCCAGGGGCTGGCCCTTCATCAGTGTCAGCAGCGCGACCAGATGGCCGTTAACGCGTCCGGTCTTGCCGCGAACCAGTTCCGGCACATCGGGATTCTTTTTTTGCGGCATGATGGACGAGCCGGTGCAGAAGCGGTCGGCGAGGTCGATGAAACCGAAACGCGGGTTCATCCACAATATCAGTTCTTCGGAGAGGCGCGACAGATGTGTCATGACCAGCGCGGCACAGGCGGTGAATTCGATGGCGAAGTCGCGATCCGAAACCGCATCCAGCGAGTTTTCACACACGCCGTCAAAGCCGAGCAGCTCCGCGACGTATTCGCGCTTGATCGGATAGCTGGTTCCGGCCAGCGCTGCAGCACCGAGCGGCAGGCGGTTCACGCGCTTGCGGCAATCGCGCAGACGTTCCGCATCGCGCTTGAGCATTTCGAAATAGGCCATCAGGTGGTGCGCGAAGCTGATCGGTTGCGCAACCTGCAAATGGGTGAATCCGGGCATGATGGTGCGGGTATGCTGCCCGGCAAGATCGAGCAGCGCGCTTTGCAATGCCGCGATCAACCCGAGCAACTCATCTATCGCATGGCGCAGGTACAGCCTGATATCCGTCGCAACCTGATCGTTGCGCGACCGTCCGGTGTGGAGTCGTTTTCCCGCATCTCCAACCAGTGCGGTCAGACGCTTTTCGATGTTGAGGTGCACGTCTTCCAGATCCAGCGACCAGGCGAATTCGCCGCTGATGATTTCATTTTCGATCTGTGCAAGCCCGCGCTTGATATCCCTCAGATCGGCTGCGGAGATGATGTTGCATACCGCCAGCATCTGCGCATGGGCGAGCGACCCCTGAATGTCGAACATGGCGAGCTTGTAGTCGAAGCCTACAGACGCGGTGTAGCGTTTGACCAATTCTGCCACCGGTTCGGCGAATCGTCCCGACCAGGTATCTTTGTCTTGCATTGCCGCCCTCACTTGTTCCAAAATGAACCAATAAAAATCCAGGGCTTACCCGCCATGAATAAGGTGCTCAGTATAAGACAAAATACCAGGCAATATGGGTTGCCAAATTTTCGCAACCTGGGCACGATGTTGCGCATCCTGATAATCAGCAACGGCTTGGCATTGTTGCAGGCTCTCATGCTGTCAAACGACTGGACGGGAGTGGCACAGCACATGATGCAGATCAATACGCTGTTGACACCTGTGCTGTTCACCAGTTTGCTGCTGTTATGGTCTGCACAATCCTGGTTGAGCCGGCTTCCCTATCGCCGCAGTGCAGCCGCGGCGACAATTTTGGTGGTTGCAGTGACCATGGCCATCTACTCTTTCGGCGGGGAATTATATCGCCCGCCCGAAAACGTTGATAGCTGGTTTGATTTGATCCGATGCGGTGTGCTCAGTGCGGTGGTGTGCGGTATTTTGCTGCTGTATTTCCGGCTACGCTCCAGGGTATTGTCGCGTGCTCTGAGCGAAGCACGATTGCAGATATTGCGCGCGCGCATCCGTCCGCACTTTCTTTTCAACACGATCAATGCCGTGCTTGGCATAGTGCGCGCCCAACCGAAACAAGCGGAAGCCGCGCTGGAGGACATGGCAGATTTGTTTCGCATGGCGATGTCGGATGCCGAGGACCTCGTGCCGCTGGCGCGGGAGATCCAATTGAGCAAACAATATGTGGCGTTGGAGCAGATGCGCATGGGCGACCGGTTGCGCGTGGACTGGCAAATTCAGGAGTTTCCTGAAGATGTGCTGATTCCTCCGCTGCTGCTGCAACCGTTGCTGGAGAATGCCGTTTATCACGGTATCGAGCCATTGTCCCAGGGTGGCAGCATCAATGTCGCGTTGCATCGCAACGGTGATGAATTGCACCTCAGGGTGGAAAATCCCTGTCCGGTGCGTGCCGATGTGTCCCACCTGGGTAACCGGGTCGCATTGCGCAACATTCGTGAAAGGCTGGACTTGCTCTTTGATGTCGAGGCGAACTATCAGGTTGAAAACGGCAAAGACTTTTACCGCGTCGAAATTAATTTTCCATATGTGTCACGTGCAAAGGAGCGACCATCATCATGAACGACATCGAACTGGCCCTGCGTGTTTTTATCGTTGATGATGAGCCTCCGGCGCGCAATCGGCTGCGCGATCTGTTGAGTGATTGCAGCGCGCAACTGGCCCTGGATGTGGTGGGCGAAGCGGGCAATGGCCGGGAGGCATTGGAAAAGCTCACGGAGCTCACTACCGATGTGGTGCTGCTGGACATCCGTATGCCGCAAATGGACGGCATCGAACTCGCGCAACATCTGAACAAGCTGCCCAAGCCGCCGGTGGTCATTTTCACCACCGCTTACGATGCCTACGCGATCAAGGCATTCGATCTGCACGCGATCGATTATTTGCTCAAGCCAATACGGTTGGGGCGGCTGTTCGAGGCGCTGAATCGGGCGCGTGAAGCGGTGCCCATGCAAACCGAGACATTGCGCGAACTGTTGCCGGAACCCCGCAAAAATCTATCCATACACGAGCGCGGCAAGATCCATCTGATCGCCATCGAGGAAGTGCTGTATCTGCGCGCCGAATTGAAATACATCACGGTGCGCACCGCTGATCGGGAATATTTGATCGAAGAATCGCTCAACGCTTTGGAAAAGGAATTCGTCACGCGCTTTGCGCGTATCCACCGCAACACCCTGATTGCCAAGGATGCAATAGCAGGCTTTGAGAGGGGCGGCGACGAAGGTGAAAGCGGCTGGATGGTAAAACTCAAGGGCATGGATGAGCCGCTCGCGATCAGCCGCCGGCAGCAGCATATCGTCAAGGAATTCAGCAGAGCCTAGTTATATTGGTATGTGGGAAATGACAGTTTGTATCCGGATCACTCTCACACGCTTTAACAGTCTTTCATGAGCCGCTCTGTATGACGGATTGCCAGGCAAGCAACTTTTGCGCGTAGCTTGTTCCGGCATTGGCCGGACTCGTTGATGGCAAACGCTGATATTGCAGCGCGGCCGATTCGAGCGAAGGTTGGACGTACCTCATGAAACACTGTTCGGCCTTGGCCCCGTTGAAGAATACGCGTGTGATATCCGGATGCATCATGAAGAAGGACTTGAAATCATTGGGGGCTGCCGAGTCAGTTTTGATGCTGGAATCAAGACTGCCTGTACGGACACAGGAACCAAGAACATCCCATAACGCGATCCCGGAGCAGCGCAGAATATTCAGCCGCTCCTTGTAGGACAGGTCGGGATGAGCACCAATCAGCTCGCCCATGATGGCCCAGAAGGCATTCCTCGGATGGGCATAGTACTGGTCTGCAGCAAGCGATACCTTCCCCGGCATGCTGCCCAGGATAAGCACTGTTGAAGCAGTGTCCCCAACAGGTTCAAAACAGAAAACACGTTTCATATGAATTCAGGGCAGGAGTGCCTGCTGGTCACTCGATCCGGTGAGTCAATGCGTGGCAGCCGAAGATTTATTGTCGTTCTCCACAATGGTCTTGTCCACACCGTAATAGCGCCTGCGATTGGTGTTGACGGAAGGCAAATAACTTCTGGTTTCTGCATAAGGCAGTTTTTGGTGCAGTGTTTGAAATACCTGTGACGGGCTGAGACTGTTGATCCGCTGCAAGCCATCGGCAAAGCGTTGTTTGCCTTTCGCTGCAGTAAAGGCCCGCATCACATTGCCGGGTCCGGTGTTGTAGGCAGAAATGACGCAGTAGTCACGCGATGTCCGGTCGTCTACTCCGCCCAATTGGTCATAGGTCAGCACGCTCAGATAGGCGGCCCCCAGTTCGATGTTGTTGTCGGCGTCGAGCAAATAATCGGGAGAGGGTGCGAGGTCCTGATTTTTGGCGCGGCGGTACGCTTCGCGGCCACCGCTGGTCGGAACCAGTTGCATCAGCCCGTAAGCGGGGGCAGAACTGACTGCCAGCGGGTTGAAACTGCTTTCGGTGCGTATCACACCCAGCACCAGACTGGGGCTGACGTTATACCGTTTTGCATATTTTCGTACGGTTTGCAGATACTTCTGCGCCTTTTGGTCCTCGAAGTTCACCACCATTCTGATATCGACGTAGCGTACCGATTTTTCGCCGCTATCGGTTTGTATCTTGCGCGTTCTGGCCTGTACCAGCATCTTGTCGGCAAAGCTGGCAGCTGATTCCGGTGTGCTGATCTCCCGGCCTGCATCGTTCAATACCAGGCCCAACAGAAAAGGGGTGCTTTTGCCGTTGAAATTGACGGCCTTGTCGGAAAACACATCCACCGATGCCGGGTCGTCCGGTGTGAGCAGCGTGGTGATGATGGCCTTTTTCAAACTCGCGTCGGCATTTACGTCCAGCGTTTCCACGCTGATCTCGCCGCGCTCAAAATCCACGATGGCGCGACTCCTGTATTGTTTGTTGTATTTGACGTAGGTTTTGCGCCCCGGCAGCCGCGTCTCCCGGGTTCCCCATTTCTTGTTCACATTGCCGGACAGGTTTGCCATCAGCATGTCGAAGTCCCGCTTGGCAACGCGCAAATCGCGGGCCAGTTGCGCGGGGTCGCGCTTCCACTGGTCGCGCTTGTGTTCGAGCAGTGATTTTGCCGCAGCCTTGTGGTCGCTGCTGGAAGCGATCTTGCCGAGGTTTCTTGCGCTGCTGTTGTTTGCAATATCCAGCAGGTTATCCAGCTTCACGCCGCCGTTCTGCGAAGCGCAGGAAGAAAGGAGAAGGGCAAGTAAAGCAAGCAGGGCTTTTGCGGTCATGACTCACCTCGTTCACAGGCAACCCTATCGGGATGTGATTGCCGGAGCAGGCTCGCAGCTTATCCGTATTATCCGCTGTTGCGCAACCCGGTTGCAATGCCGTTGATGGTGAGATGGATGGCGCGCTTGACCCGCTCGTCATTATCTCCGGCGCGATGGCGCTGCAGCAGAGCGACCTGCAAATGGTTGAGTGGATCAATATAGGGGGTGCGGGTCTGCAGACTGCGCGCGAATGTCGGGTTGTCCTGCAATAGCGCGGTATTCCCGGTTACCTTGAACAGCATCTTCACGGTATCCTCCCATTCGCGTTCGATCATGCCAAAAATATGTTCGCGCATTTCAACGTCGTCTATCAGTTCGGCATAGCTCGATGCGATCCCCATGTCTGTTTTGGACAGCACCATGTCCATGTTCGACATCAGGCCGCGGAAGAACGGCCACTCCTTGTACATCGCACGAAGTTGGGACAAACCGGCATCGCCCTCGCTGGCGATGAATTGCGTTATGGCGCTGCCGAAACCAAACCAGCCCGGTAGCAGCGTGCGGTTCAGCCCCCAACTGAACCCCCAGGGAATCGCGCGCAGATCCTCGATACGATCCGATGCCTTGCGCGCAGAGGGACGGCTGCCGATGTTCAGCTCGGCGATCTCGCGTATCGGCGTGGCCGAGAAGAAATATGTGTTGAAACCGGGCGTCTCGTAAACCAGTTTGCGATAGGCCGCAAAGGCGTACAGGCTGAGCTTTTCCATGATGCGCATGTATTCCGGCTTGCCGTCTGCGTCATGCGGATGATCCAGCAGGGTGGCTTCGAATGTCGCTGCAATCAGTGTCTCGAGATTGCGCCTGCCGATCTCGGGATTGGAATATTTGCTGGAGATGACCTCGCCCTGTTCGGTGATACGGATCTGTCCGTTCACGCTGCCCGGCGGTTGCGCCAGAATCGCGTCGTAGCTTGGGCCCCCGCCGCGTCCGACCGTGCCGCCGCGGCCGTGGAACAGGCGCAGCTCGACGCCGTGTTTGGCGAATACTTTCACCAGCTCGACTTCGGCCTTGTATAGCTCCCAGTTGGCCGTCACATAGCCGCCGTCCTTGTTGCTGTCCGAATAGCCGAGCATGACTTCCTGCGTATTGCCGCGGCTGTTCAGCAGCTTGTGATAATACGGGAGCGAGAACAACTCATCCATGATGACGCCGCAACCGCGCAGGTCTTCGATGGTCTCGAACAGCGGAATGATGTTGATGTGCAACTGGTGAGAGTTTGCTTCCAGCAGATCTGCCTGTTGCAGCATCAGGGCAAGTTCGAGCATGTCGCTGACCGATTCGGTCATGGAAACGATATGGTTGGGCAGGGCGGCGCGACCAAAACGATGATGAATCTGCGCGGCGGCCTGCATGATGCGCAATTCGCTTTGCGCCACGCTGCCATATTGATCAATCTCGACTAACAGCGACTTGCCGTCCTGCAATGCGGCAAGCAGCATCTCGCGGCGTGCGGCCTCATCCAGGTCGCGGTAATCCGGCTGTCCACCGCTACGCGAAAATAGTTCGGAGACGGTCTGTTCGATGACGGCGCTGTGCTGGCGCATATCCAGCGGAGCGAGATGGAAGCCGAACACCTCGACGGCCCGGCGCAGATTGGCCAGTCGCCCGCGCGCCAGATAAATGGCTCCGTGCTTGTATAACGAGTCGATCAGCACGTCCAGGTCGGCGATGAATTCCTGAGGCGATGCGTAGGGTTCGGCGCTTTTTAAGACGGGGCGAAGTTTTGCCACTTCGTGTCCCAACAGCCTTGCGGTAGCCGACAAGCGCGAATAGATCAGGATCAGCGCGCGGCGGTAGGGTTCGTCAATACGATGTGCGGCCTTGTCAGGAGAGATATCGGAAAGGTTACGCAATGCGTCACTGACGTCAACAAGCCGGTCTGTCAGGCTAAGGTGCGTACCGAGAACATGGGTCTCCTCCAGGTAATGTTCGAGCGCCAACGCGGAGTGCTGCTGTACCGCGTCCAGCATCACATCGTGGGTGACGAACGGGTTGCCGTCACGGTCACCGCCGATCCAGCTGCCGATATGCAACAGCGGCGGAACCTTGATGTCCCTGTCGAAGCGTGCTTCGAACTGGTTTTCCAGGTTGGCGTAGATCTTCGGTATTTCGTTGAGGAAGGTATAGCGATAAAACTCCAGGCCGTTCTTGATCTCGTCACTCACGTTCAGCTTGGTGGTGCGCAACATGCGCGTCTCCCAAAGGATCAGCACGAAACGGCGCAACGCGTTTTCGTTTTCGGCCAGATCTTCGGGGGTCATGTCCAGGCGGTCGCGATCCGACATCAGGCGCGAAATGATCAATTGGCAATCGAGGATGCTTTTGCGTTGCACTTCGGTGGGATGTGCAGTCAATACCGGCGCGATCAAAGCCTTGTCCAGGAATGTCTGCAGCGTTTCCCTGCTGATATTTTTTTTCCCGGCGCGATCAAGGGCCAGCAACAGGCTGCCGTCCTTGGGTGCGCTGCCTGCCTTGAGGTGGGCGCGATGGCGGCGGTTGTGGTGCAGGTCTTCGGCGATGTTGGACAGTTGAGAGAAATAGCTGAATGCGCGTACTACAACCAAAGCGTCGCTGGGTGAAAGCGCATCCAGGATACGTACCAGTTGCAGATGGTCGCGGTCATCCTGGCTCTTGTGAAAAGTGATTGCGGCCCGGCGGACACTCTCGATAAGCTGAAAGGACGCTTCACCTTCCTGCTCCCGCAGCGTGTCGCCGAGAATACGGCCGAGCAGACGCACATCTTCGCGCAGCGGCAGGTCTTTGCTGGAAATATCGGTAGGGGTGGAAATCAGATTCATCGCATTCTCGGGGCAAAGGCACGGCACGCCTTATGTTAGAATGCAGCGTGGGCCGTTCGTTAATTTATAAAAAAATCAGGCACAAACTTCTGGAAAAAATCACATGGATCTGAAGCAACTTCAAGGCCCCGCGCGATTAGTGATAGCCTCGCGTGAAAGCGCCCTCGCGATGTGGCAGGCGGAACATATACGTGACAGGCTGCACGCATTATATCCGCAAACCGAGATTAGCATATTGGGCATGACCACGCAGGGTGATCAGATTCTCGATGTCACGCTGTCCAAGATCGGCGGCAAGGGGCTGTTTATAAAAGAGCTGGAGACCGCACTGGAAGACGGGCGGGCCGATCTCGCCGTGCACTCGCTGAAAGACATGCCGATGAATATGCCGGACGGTTTTGTGTTGGCTGCAATCGGCGAACGTGAAGATCCGCATGATGCTTTTGTCTCGAACGAACATGAGAGCCTGGCGGCATTGCCGGCGGGCAGCGTGGTGGGTACGTCCAGCCTGCGCCGTGAAAGTCAGTTGCGCGCGCGCTTTCCGCTTCTTGACATCCGGCCGTTGCGGGGCAATGTACAAACCCGTTTGCGCAAACTGGACGAGGGGCAATATGCCGCAATCATCCTGGCCGCTGCCGGATTGAAGCGTCTGGGTCTGGGTGATCGCATTCGCGGTATTATCTCCAGCGAGGAAAGTTTGCCGGCAGTGGGACAGGGTGCGCTGGGCTTTGAATGTCGTGCCGACCGTGCCGATTTGATCGCTTTGCTGCAACCGTTACACCACCCTGATACCGCGGCATGTGTGCTGGCAGAACGCGCCCTGAGTCGTTCTCTGGGAGGTAGCTGCCAGGTGCCGTTGGGCGGATTTGCCGAGGTCAAAAACGGCAAACTGCGTATGCGAGGTTTTGTTGCCAGCCCTGATGGCAAGCGCATGTTGCAATCCGAGTTGATGGGTGAAGTCGCTCACCCTGAAGAACTGGGCAACAGAATAGCCGATGAATTGCGCGCACAGGGTGCTGATGTAATCCTCGCCGAACTGGCTTTCTAATACTGTCGTGGCCGGGGTCCGGCTGCGATGGTATACCCGGCGTTGCCGGAAAAATGAAATTCTTGGCATGAATTGGGAACGGGGGCTTCGTGCAGAACAAGACTGGAAACATGGCTGACGATCTCCCTCTGGCCGGATTGAAGGTTGTCGTCACCCGACCGCGTGACCAGGCCTTGAAACTGGCGCAGAAGATCGAACAGGCGGGCGGTGTTCCGCTGCTGTTCCCACTGCTGGAGATAACCCCGGTGCAGGATGCTACTGCGCTGAATGAGCAGGTCGCCCGTCTCGGACAATTTAACATGGCTGTGTTTGTCAGTCCCAATGCCGTGCACTATGGCATCGCCGCGATACGCTCGTCAGGTGCGGTTCCCGATTCACTCAAAATTGCCACGGTCGGCCAGGGCAGCGCGCAGGCCCTGCGTGAATCGGGAATCACAAGTGTTATTGCACCCACCAAACGTTTCGACAGCGAAGGATTGCTGGCTTTGCCGGAATTGCAGCATGTTGCCGGATGGCGCGTGTTGATATTTCGCGGCGATGGGGGACGCGAGTTGCTGGGAGATACACTGAAGGAACGCGGCGCGGCAGTGGAATATGCATCCTGCTACCGGCGCAGCAAACCGCAACAGGACAAAAGCGTGTTGATGGCCTACGCGCCGGATGCCATCATCGTGACCAGCAGCGAAGCATTGGGCTCCCTGTGGCAGATGCTGGATGACAGCGAACACGCTGCATTGCGCAACACGGCTTTATTTGTGCCGCATGCGCGCATTGCCGGGCTGGCCCGCGAACAGGGATGGACCGAGGTGCAAGTGACCGCCTCCGGAGATGACGGGATGTTATCCGCTTTGATAACATGGGCTGGTCAGAGGAACAGTTGACTGGGGAAAAATCGACTGAGGAAAAAGGGGTAGGCTGGACCGGGTGACCAATTGCCGGTATTCGGGGGTAGAATCCAGAGTCGGCAGCGCTCTGTCAATGAATCATGTTCCCGCTATGAAAGGTATTTAATGAGCGAGCAAATCTCACCACCTGAAAATTCCGGTCCGGAAACCCCGGATGCGGCAGACCGGCCACGCAAGGCCCGCAAAATTTCCGTGGCGGATGTCTTCGCGCACATCAGCATCATGCAGCTGACACTGGCGGTACTGGTGCTGATCTTTCTGTGGCAATGGCTGGATGGGCATCGCGCCATCAGCGACATGCAACAGCAATTGGCAGAAAAAATTGCCGAGATGGACGGAGACAGTAAGGCCAATCAGGTGTTGCTTGCGCAAGACCAGAATCAGTTCCGCGAACTGTCGGGAAAAGTCGCAACGATGGAAACGCGCTATGCCGAGTCGCAAAACCAGCGCGTCGCACTGGAAAATCTGTATAACAATCTTTCGGCGAACAGTGATGAATCCGCGCTGGCCGAGGTTGAACAGATGCTGCTGATCGCAGAGCAACAATTGCAATTATCGGCCAACGTGAGGGCTGCACTGATCGCCATGCAAACTGCCGATTCGCGTTTGCAACGCATGAACCGGCCGGCATTCAGCGGGCTGCGCCAGGCTATCAATAACGATATGAGCAAGTTGCGTGCACTGCACGAAGTGGACATTGCGGGGATCAACCTCCGGCTCAATAACATGATCGCTGCGGTTGACCGGATGCCGCTGGCCTATCAGCAACGCGGGGTCGGCGAAGTTGCCGCGCAAGTCGCACCGCCAAAAGATGAAAAAACCTGGCAGAAGGTACTGCGTGAAATCTGGAATGAACTGAGGCAGCTGGTTCGTATTGAAAACACCGAAAAGGCAGAGATTCCCCTGTTGCCGCCCAATCAGGAATTTTTCCTGCGCGAGAATCTCAAGCTGAGTTTGCTGTCGGCACGTCTTGCCCTGTTGTCACGCGACGAATCCAGTTTCAGGCAGGGACTGAAAACAGCACAACTCTGGACCACGCGTTATTTTGATGCCAAATCGAGCGAGAGCAAGCGGATGTCCGAGGAATTGAAAAAACTGACTGCGTCCGACATCAGCATCAATTTGCCCGATATCAGCGACAGTTTGCAAGCGGTGCGCAACTATCGTTTGACACTCGAAAAAGATCCGACAGCGAGTTTCGAGGTGAAACCCAACCACCCCAAGGCGGGATTGGGGATACAGCCCAAAGCCGGTTCTGCGGCAAAGCCAAAATCCGGTTCGGTGAAACGGCCCAAGGTGCCAAAGGCCGGTCCGGAAGTGCCTGCAAAGGCTGAGCAATGAAATACCTGGCATGGATAATCGGGCTGTTTGCTGTTGCGGTGGCACTCGCCACCCTGTCGCACAATCCGGCCTATGTGCTGCTGGTTTATCCGCCCTATCGTGTCGAAGTTTCGTTCACACTGTTCATCTCGCTGTTGCTGCTGACCTTCGTGTTCGTCTATGGGCTGGTGAGAATGATAGCCGGTGCCCTGCAACTGCCGGGTTATGTGCGAAAGTTTCGTGCTGATCGCACGCAGGCCAGGATCCGCAAATTGCTGAATGAGGAACTTGGCGCGTTTTTCGAGGGCCGGTATGCCGATTCGGAAAAGGCCGCAAAGCGCGCGATGAAACTGGGCGATACCGCCGACTTTCACCACATCATCGCGGCGCGTTCCGCCCATGAATTGCACGAATACAAAAAACGCGATGCCTATTTGTCCGATGCCGAAGGCAGGAAGTCCGGCGATTCCACGATGCGTCTGGTGACGACCGGGAAATTCCTGCTCGACCAGCATGATACCCGTGGCGCTTTGAATGCACTGCAGGAGATACGTGACAGCGGGGTCAAAAATCATCTGGGCGCATTGTCACTGGAACTGAAGGCGAACCAGCAGGCGGGCAATTGGGACGAGGTATTGAACGTGCTCTACCAGCTCGATAAACGTGCAGGCATCGATGCGACGCAATTGTCGCAACTGCGACAACAGGCCTGGCTGGGAAAAATCCGCCAGCAGAAGGATTTGACCGGACTGATTCATTGCCTGAAAGGTATCCCTGCCGATTACAAGCGGCGCGGCAAGATAGCCGCAGCTGCGGCGCGTGCGCTGATTCAATACGGCGGGGACTCCCTTGCGCAGCAACTGCTGACCGATAGTCTGAATGCACAATGGGACAGCGAACTGGTTGCGTTATATGGTGATTGCAAATCCGGCGATGCGGTGGCACAAATCAAGCAAGCCGAAAAATGGCTGGTGCATAACAATCAGGATGCCGGACTGTTGCTCGCGCTCGGCAAGCTGTGTTTCCACGAAAAACTGTGGGGTAAGGCGCAAAACTATCTGGATGCGAGCATCAGTATCGCACCCGGTCAAGCCACCTATACCGTCCTTGCCGATCTCTCGGAACGTCTGGGTAAACCCGCCGAGGCGCTCAAGTATCGGCAACAGGCGATGACGCTGAAAGCCGGATAAAAAAGGTACAAGGTACAAGGTTCAAGGCGCGTACAGCGTCTCACTTGCATTTTGCATCTTGCACCTTGAACCTTGTACCTTGTACCTTGTACCTTGAACCTTGTAACTCTGGCCCTAGTTCTTGGGAGCGAAGGTGAACGCGTCCGAGAAAAATGCCTCGTTGGGCAGTCCGCGCTGGGTAGTGAAGTCGCGGTGTGCGGCTTCCACGACCACGGGCGCACCGCAGGCGTATACCTCGTAGGGCGATAAGTCGCTGTAGTCATCCAGAACCGCCTGATGAACAAATCCGGTGCGGCCTTGCCATGCGTCTTCCGGCAGTGCATCGGAGAGTACCGGCGTAAATTTGATGCCGTTTGCTTCCCATTGTCTGGCTTTATCGAGCATGTACAGATCCGCCAGCTTTCGCGCTCCCCAGTAAAAGTGCATCGGTCGTTTGATACCGATGTAAAGCGCATGCTCGATGATCGCCTTGATCGGTGCGAAGCCGGTGCCGCTGGCGACAAAAATGATCGGTTTGTCCGAATCTTCGCGCAGAAAAAATGTGCCCAGCGGTCCTTTGAAACGCAGTATGTCGCGTTCTTTCATCACCTCGAATACACGGTGGGTGAATGCCCCCCCGGTGATGTTGCGTATATGCAGTTCAAGAAACTCATCGTCATGCGGCGCATTGGCCAGCGAAAAACTGCGCGGTTTCTCACCCTTGAGCAGGATGTCCACATACTGTCCGGCCAGGAACTGCAGGCGTTCATTTGCGGGCAGCTTGAGTGAGATCACCATGACATCCGGTGCCGGCTTTTCCATTTTTTGCACGCGGCATGGAATGGTCCTGACCTGAATGTCATTGACCGCACTCACTTCACGGCATTCCAGCACCAGGTCGGACAGAGGCATGGCGCAGCAGAACAGCGCCATGCCCGCAGTCTTTTCAGCCTCGCTCAACGTGCTTTCCTGATACGTTCCATAATTCACCTGCCCGGTCACCACCTTGCCTTTGCATGTCCCGCATACCCCGTCCCGGCAACTGTATGGCAGCGTGTAGCCGTGCTTGAGAGCGGCTTCGAGGATGGTCTCGTGCTGCTCAATCGGGAAGTTGTGGCCACTGGGTTGAATAACTATCTTGAACGTCATGATGAATCTGCAGATTGCGCGAAAAGGTGAATTTTAACGCATAATCATCCAATGAGACGCTTGTTGATTGTAGGCAGCGGTGATGTTGCGCTGCGAGCGATACCCTTGCTGAGAAAGGGTTATCGGGTGTTTGCACTGGTTCGCGATCCGTCCAAGTGTGCGGCGTTGCGCGCGCTGGGCGCGATACCGTTGCCGGGTGATTTGGATGATCGCGCCAGCCTTTCACGCATCGCCGGATTGGCCGATGCGGTGCTGCATCTTGCACCGCCCCCGAACAACGGTGTGCTCGACACACGGACGCGCAATTTGCTCAGCGCGCTGTCGCAAGGCCGCGGCCAAAGGAGAAGCCCGCCCAGGCGGCTGGTATACATCAGCACCAGCGGTGTGTATGGCGATTGCGGCGGAGCGTGGGTGAGCGAGATCCATCCGCTTCATTCCACTTCGGCACGCTCGCAACGGCGCGCCGAAGCGGAGGCGCAGATACGCGCGTGGGCGAAACGCAACCGGGTGAATGCCAGCATCCTGCGCGTGCCCGGCATCTACGCGACGGATCGTCTGCCGCTAAGCCGTTTGCAGCAGCGCACACCCGGAATTATCGACAGCGAAGACAGTTACACCAACCATATCCATGCGGATGATCTGGCGTGCATCAGCGTCGCTGCGTTGCAGCGCGGGAAAGCGTGTCGCGTGTACCACGCCAGCGACGATAGTCAGCTGAAGATGGGCGAATATTTTGACCGGGTGGCCGATGCATTCGGTTTGCCTCACGTTCCGCGCATCAGCCGCGCAGAAGCGCAACGCGTGTTGTCGCCGACGCTGTTGTCGTTCATGAATGAATCGCGCCGCCTGACCAATCTGCGCATGAAGAAAGAGTTAAAAGTGAAGCTGGCTTACCCGACTGTGGCCGACTTTCTTGTCACGATCAGGCACCTCCCGACTTGAGCAAAGTCATCCGGCCTGAATAAAGTCACCCGGTACTCTGCAATTTTTTCTCATGCATGTGGAGCATCAATTCCTGCCTGATCTTGTGCAGACTGGTCTTGACCAAATCCTCGTTTTTGCCACCCAGGCGCATCAGGATACGCTGGCCTATGGAAAGCTTTTCAAGGTCAGGGTTGGCATATTGGTAAAGCACATTGGGCTGAACAAGCTTTACCGGTTCACTGGGGATCGGGGCAGCCAGCAGGTCGTCCAGGACCACGATCAGCCTGTCGTTGAAATATTTATCGGGATAGCCAAGCTCTTCGTAGGCCTGCTGAAACAACGGATAGAGGCGGACATATAGCTCGACCAGCTTTTGAGGGTCGACCGCCGTGGCGATCTTCACATAGACCGTGTAGCGGGCCGAGTTCTTCGGGCTGATCGTCAGGTTGCCCGACGATCCCGCAGCGATAAACCGGCCGGGAGCCGGCTCGACCGGCAATACGCTCATCGGCGCGCGCCTGCCCGGGAGATTGTCGATGGTGGCAACGAAATTATGAATGAATCGGTCGGCATGGAAAAATTTCATCAACGATTCATTGCCTACCAGTCCGGCCAGCGCATCGAGTATGAGCTTGTCGCTATCCGCCAGGGATGGCAGCGGAGCCTGGGCCGGCGAAGTATCGACCACATGGCGAACCTCGGGCGCCGGCGGTGGCGCGGGCGGGGGGATCTGGACATGCGCGGGCTCGGATACCGGCTGGATTTTCGGCCAGTAAAAATAGGCGGCGATACCACCGGCAATGATGATCAAAACGGCAACAATCAAGAATCTGTTTTTCATGTGCAAATCTTTCTTCGGTTATTACAGCGCGGTTACCCGTTCGGTTCATCCTGATTTCGAAAAACCGGCCGCAGACCCGTCTGCAGGTCGTCGGCTTGCAGCAAAAGAGTGAGATGTCAGGCCTTGAAACTGTTACTGAGCGCGATGAGCTGGTCCAGCTTGGCTTTTGCCGCACCGCTGGCAATCGCCTGGTCGGCTTTTGCCACGCCTTCTTCCAGCGTGCCGGTCAGTCCGGCCACATAGATCGCCGCACCTGCATTCAGTTGCACGATGTCTCGCGGTGCGCCGGGCTCGTTGCTCAACACACCGGACAGTTTTTCGCACGCTTCGTTGATATTGCCAACCTTCAGCAGATCGAGGGGTGCGGTGGTCATGCCGAATTGTTCCGGGTGCACCATGTGTTCGGTAACCTTGTCGTCTTTTAGTTCCGCGATGTATGTACGGTCGCTGATCGAAATTTCATCCATGCCATCCGCGCCGTGGACGACCAGCACATGGCGGCTGCCAAGCCGCTGCAGCACGCGCGCCTGAATGCCGACCAGATCGGGGTGGAACACGCCCAGCACCTGATTGTCCGCGCCGGCCGGATTGGTCAGCGGCCCGAGCACGTTGAAGATGGTGCGCACGCTCAACTCCTTGCGCACCGGCGCGGCATGCTTCATCGCGCCATGAAAATTGGGTGCGAACATGAAACCGATGCCAATCCGATCGATGCAATGGCCGACCTGTTCGGGCGTCAGATTGAGGTTGATGCCGAGCGCTTCCAGCACGTCCGCCGAACCGCAGGTCGAGGACACCGATCGTCCGCCGTGCTTGGCGACCCGTGCGCCAGCTGCTGCCGCAACCAGCGCGCTGGCAGTCGAAATATTGAAGGTGTGCGTGGCATCGCCACCGGTACCGCAGGTATCCACCAGATGAGCGCGGTTGGTGACTGGCACCTTGGTGGCGAGTTCCCGCATCACCTGGGCAGCTGCTGAAATCTCGCCCACCGTTTCCTTCTTGACGCGCAGGCCGACGAGTATGCCCGCGATCTGCGCCGGTGTGACTTCGCCGCCCATGATCTGGCGCATCAGCGACAGCATCTCGTCGTAAAATATTTCGCGCTGTTCGATCAGGCGGACGAGCGCATGTTGCGGTGTGATCATGGATCTATTTTCCTTTCAAAAAATTGTCCAGCAAGTCGTGCCCGTGCTCAGTGAGGATGGACTCCGGATGGAACTGAACGCCATGCACGGCCATGGTCTTGTGGCGCACGCCCATGATTTCGCCATCATCGGTCCAGGCCGTCACTTCAAGGCATTCAGGCAAAGTCTCGCGCCCGATCACCAGCGAGTGGTAGCGTGTCGCGGTGAACGGGTTGGGCAGGCCGGTGAACACGCTGTTATTGTTGTGATGGATCAGCGAAGTTTTGCCGTGCATCAGTTGTTTGGCGTGGACAATGTGTCCGCCAAATGCCTGTCCTATGCTCTGGTGTCCGAGGCAGACGCCGAGCAGGGGAATCTTCCCGGCGAAGTGCCGGATAGTCTCAACCGAGATACCCGCCTCGTTGGGCGTGCAGGGGCCGGGCGATATCACGATGTTCTGCGGATTCAATTTTGCGATTTGTGCGACGGAAATCTCGTCGTTGCGATGCACCACCACATCCTCGCCCAGCTCGGCAAAATATTGCACCAGGTTGTAGGTGAAGGAGTCGTAGTTATCGATCATTAATAGCATAAGGGCACCTTTATAAATCCATCTTTCGGGCGCATCGCGGCGTTACACAGTGCTCGCTTCCTCGCCTATCGGTTTGATATGTCTCGGTCGCTGCGCGCTGTGCGCCTTGCGCTGCCCGCGCGACACGGTGTGGCGTAGCCTCCCGGTGCGGGAGCGCGGAGCAGTAGGCTTGCCCGCCCCGAATGCTTCGCATCGCCGTGTCCGGCCTGCCATCCCGAAATCCTGAATTTCTAAAGTTGCCCATGTTTATTCCAATCACTTCGTAATGGTTCGCATGATACTCAAAGCCACCGCTTCGGCAACCTCGATCCCGTCCACCGCAGCGGAAAGGATTCCGCCCGCATAGCCCGCACCCTCACCGCTCGGATACAGGCCCCGCGTGTTGATGCTCTGGAAATCTTCCCGGTTGCGCTTGATGCGTATCGGCGAGGAAGTGCGTGTCTCGACACCGGTCAGTACCGCATCGGCCAGATCGTATCCCTTGATCTGTTTCGCGAACGCGGGCAAAGCCTCGCGGATCGCTGCAATCGCATAGTCGGGCAACGCGGTAGAGAGATCGGTCAGGTGTACACCGGGCGTATAAGACGGCAGCACTTCACCGAATTCGGTCGAGGCTTTACCCGCAAGGAAATCGCCGACCAGCTGCCCGGGTGCCTGATAATTCTTCCCGCCCAATTCGAATGCGCACGATTCCCAGCGTCGCTGGAGTTCCATTCCCGCCAGCGGATTCTTTGGGGTGCTGGCATCGGGGGGGTAATCCTGTTCGGGCGTGATGCCGACCACGATACCGCTGTTTGCGTTGCGTTCATTGCGCGAATACTGGCTCATGCCGTTGGTGACCACTCGCCCCGGTTCGGATGTTGCCGCGACCACAGTACCGCCCGGGCACATGCAGAAGCTGTACACCGAGCGTCCGTTGCCGGCGTGATGCACCAGTCTGTAATCCGCCGCGCCGAGCTGCGGGTTGCCGGCGTTCTTGCCGTAACGGGCGGCGTCGATCAGCGACTGCGGGTGCTCGATACGAAAACCGATGGAGAACGGCTTGGCCTCGATGTAGATGCCGCGCTTGTGGATCATCTCGAAGGTATCGCGCGCACTGTGGCCGACAGCCAGCACCAGGTGATTCGTGGCGACGCGCTCGCCATTGGCGAGTACGACGCCTGTGACTCGTCCGGCGTTGTCTGATTTCTGGGTAATTTCGATGTCATCCACGCGGCTTCCGAATCGTATCTCGCCGCCCAGCGACTGGATTGTTGCGCGCATCTTTTCAACCATGCCCACCAGCTTGAACGTTCCGATGTGCGGATGGCTCTCGTAGAGAATCTCTTCAGGCGCGCCCGCCCTGACAAATTCCTCCAGCACCTTGCGGCTGAGAAAACGCGGATCCTTGATCTGGCTGTAAAGCTTGCCGTCCGAAAATGTCCCCGCGCCGCCTTCGCCGAACTGCACGTTGGATTCCGGGTTGAGCACGCCCTGCCGCCACAGCCCCCATGTGTCCCTGGTGCGTTCACGTACTTCCTTGCCGCGTTCCAGGATCAGCGGATTGAAACCCATCTGCGCCAGCAACAATCCGGCGAACAATCCGGCGGGCCCCATTCCAACCACTACCGGTCGTTCCGCATTTGAAATGAAACCCGAAGGAGCGTGGGTTACAACGTGATAGCTGGTGTCGGGGGAAAGTTTGAGGTGCGGATCGTTATTGAAACGCGTCAGAACAGCGGCCTGATCACGCAGCTCCACATCCAGCGTGTAGGTAAACAAAATCGCTTTCGGCTTGCGCGCATCCACGCCGCGCTTGAAAACGATGTAGCTGAGAAGATCGTCGTCGGCAATACCCAGGCGCTTGAGGATCGCAGCCCTGATTTCGCCCACGGCATGCGCCAGCGGCAGTTTCACTTCGGTGAGCCTGAGCATCGCGCTACAACTCCAGATCGTTGTCCAGCCCCGCCAGCACCATCTCGGCGGCGCGCAACACGGCGCGCGCCTTGTTCAACGTTTCCATCCATTCGTTTTCGGGTACAGAATCGGCGACGATACCCGCCCCGGACTGGGCGTACAGCATGTTGTCCTTCACCACGGCGGTGCGCAGCGCGATTGCCAGATCCATATCGCCGTTGAAGCCGAGATAACCGACTGCCCCCGCGTAGATTCCGCGCTTGCTGGGTTCCAGCTCGTCGATGATTTCCATCGCGCGCACCTTTGCCGCTCCGCTCACCGTGCCGGCGGGGAAGGTGGCCTTGAGCACGTCCATCGCGTTGTAGCCGGGTTTGAGTCTGGCCTCGACGTTGGACACGATGTGCATCACATGCGAGTAGCGTTCGATGATCATTTTTTCGGTGAGTTTCACCGTGCCGTTTTGCGCGACACGACCGATGTCATTGCGCCCGAGGTCGATCAGCATCAGGTGCTCGGCCAGCTCTTTCGGATCGGCCAGCAACTCGTCCGCGAGTTCGGCGTCCTGCTGCAGCGATTTGCCGCGCGGACGGGTTCCGGCGATCGGACGCACAGTGACCGTATCGTGTTCCAAACGCACCAGGATCTCCGGCGAGGCACCGATCACGTGGTGATCGCCCATATCGTAATAGAACATGTATGGCGACGGGTTGACGCTGCGTAACGCGCGATACAGCGACAAAGGCGCGGCGGGGAAAGGTTGCGCCATGCGTTGCGCCAGCACCACCTGCATGATGTCGCCGTCGACGATATATTGCTTGGCTTTGACCACCGCGTTCTTGAACGCGGTTTGGCCGAATTCGGAATGCGCTTCGCCGCCATGCATGGGTGGCGCATGGGGAATATCCACCGGCAGCCTGATGCGTGCGGTCAGTTCACGCAGGCGCTGCATTGCCAGCGTGTAAGCGTCAGCCAGTTCAGGATTGGCGTAAACGATGAAGGTGAGTTTGCCGGTCAGGTTGTCCACCACCGCCAGTTGCTCGGTGAGCATCAGCAGAATGTCGGGCGTGTCTATTGCATCCGGTTTGTGAACTTTGGCCAGGCGCGGTTCGATATACCGTATCGTTTCGTACCCGAAATACCCCGCCAGTCCCCCGCAAAAACGCGGCAGGTTGTCGAGCTGGGCGACTTTGAAGCGCGTCTGGTATTCGCGAATGAAGTCCAGCGGATTCTCCACTTCATGGGTGGTTTCGGTATCTTTGTGCGTCAGCGTGACCTGTTTGTCGCGTACCGTGAGACGCGTGTCGGCCGGCAGACCTATGAAGGAATAACGCCCGAAACGTTCACCGCCCTGTACCGATTCAAGCAGGTAGGAAAACGGCCGGTTGGCGAGCTTGAGGTACAGCGAGAGCGGGGTGTCCAGGTCGGCAAAGGTTTCGCATGCCAGGGGAATGCGGTTATAGCCCTGCCCTGCAAGTGCGTTGAATTCTGATTCGGTGATGGGGTGCTGCATAAAACCTCCGTTTTAACTTTTGGAAACTGCGACGGAACCGTGTTCCGTCAAACCTGGCGATGCGATTAGCACCATCGCCGGGAGGCGGTTTCTTTCGGATAGCGGAAGTTGTGCAGTTTCATGTCAGACGAGCTTGATGAGTGGCAAGGCGGCGGGCAAATCGGGAATCACCGCGTCCAGGAACAGGCTGTCAACCGGTTCGCCGTGATTGTAACCGTAGGGCACGCAGAACACCGGGCAACCCGCTGCGCGCGCTGCGACAGTGTCACTGAGCGAATCACCGATCAGCAGCAGTTTCTTGACCGGTATGCCGAAAAATTTTGCCGCATGCAACAGCGGCATCGGATGGGGCTTCTTTTCCTTTAAGGTATCGCCGGATAGCACGATCTCGAAATATTTTACCAGGCCGGTGCCTTTCAGCAGCGGCTCGGTGTAGCGCGCCAATTTATTGGTGATACAACCCAGACGGAAACCTGCCGCTTTCATCGCATCCAGCCCCGCTATCACGCCACCAAACGGTTTGCTGTTCAACAGCAACTCGGTGTAATGCTTTTCGAAAATGGGCATGGCGTGTTCGAAGAGCGCGGCATCCGGCGTGGCGTGCATGTCACCGGTAAGCGCGCGCTTAACCAGCCAGCTGATGCCATTGCCGATATAGCTCATCAGCAATTCCTGCGGCACAGGGGTGTAATCCATTTCAAGCAGCATGTGGTTGGCCGCTTCCGCCAGTTCCGGGGCAGTATGTAACATCGTGCCATCGAGATCGATGACGATGGCCGAGATATCAAGCGGAAAGTGTATCTGTTCAGTCATCTCTTTACTCCGGCTTCTTCACTTTGGCCAGTTCGGCACGCATTTCACCGACGACGGTGTCATATCGATTTTTGTCATTTTCGTTGCGCTTGCTGAATATCGCGGAACCCGACACGAAAGTATCCACACCGGCTTCCGCCACTTCGCGAATGTTGGCCGGGCCGACGCCGCCGTCGATCTCGAGGCGGCATTTGTGACCACCCGAGTCTATCATCTTGCGCACTGCACGCGCCTTGTCCAGCACATAGGGAATGAATTTCTGGCCGCCGAAACCGGGGTTCACCGACATCAGCAACACCATGTCCAGTTTGGGCAGGGTGTATTCCAGAATCTCCAGCGGCGTGGCCGGGTTGAACACCAGGCCGGCCTTGCAGCCGCTTTCCTTGATCAGGCCGATAGTGCGATCGATGTGCTCGGAAGCTTCGGGATGAAATGTGATGTAGGACGCGCCCGCCTTGGCGAAATCGGGAATGATGCGGTCCACCGGCTTGACCATCAGATGCACGTCGATCGGCGCGGTCACACCATGCTTGCGCAGCGCTTCGCAGACCAGCGGCCCTATGGTCAGGTTGGGAACATAATGGTTGTCCATCACGTCGAAGTGCACGATGTCCGCACCGGCGGCGAGAACGTTGACGACTTCCTCGCCCAGCCTGGCGAAGTTGGCGGAGAGGATGCTCGGGGCGATTTGATACATGAGGTGTCCTTATGCTTGAATTGAAATTCGAAGCACGTATTCTATCTGATACTTTGTTGGCCGAATACTTGTGATGAAGCCGGTTTGTGAAGACAACAGTCAAAAGCAGACTTGCTCCACGCAAAGAATAGATTTGTAACGGGGTGTAAGAGGAGATTGCCCGGGCGGGGGGAGCCGAGTATCTTGCTATGTACGCCAGCGCACTGACCCGGTACGGAGCCTGAAATAAAATTCAGCCCGTACATTCACCAAATCAGTGAAGGGCAAACATTCATCGCGAGCCAGCAGGTAAATAATCGATACCGGTCAATGCCACAGAGCCGCATTGGCGCTCCGAACAACACCGAACTCAATTGGTGGTGGAGGATTAAAGTATGGAAACTGGCAACAAGACGATAGTCTTTTTTACGAAAAGGAGAAGACTGAAATGACCAACATTGAACACTTGATCCAGCAAAATATCCTGGAACATGAATCACGTTTAAAGCATATTGATGAACTTATAGCGCGTGCCCAGACCAAAATTGGCAAGAGTCCCGAACATGCCGAGACCAAGGATAGTCTGGCGAGTATGACTCAAGAGCGCGACAAATATCACAGTTGGATAACCGAGCTCCGGCTAAAGCATCTTGAAAACTGGCGGGTGGATGAAATCGAGAAGGCTGGTCCCATGGGTATATGGGATGCAGTTGCCCAGCAACTGGAGAAATTGGTCGAGCGTATTGAACGCTGACCTTCCATTCATCTTAAGGAGAAACGCATGCTGGTGACATTTACAACAAAAGCCTATGCCGACATCACGATGTTCGGGGATGTCGCGATTGCCATGCTGAAAATGATGGGGCACAGCGGAGCCGTGCCCGGCGCGATCCGTGCGGAAGATGTTCCGGCAGCGCTGAGCCGCTTAACAGCCGCTATCGATGCAAAAATCCCCCTGCCGCTGCATGTGGACAAGGATGCGGATGAACCAACGGTGAGCACGACTCATCGAGCGATGCCCCTGCTTGAATTGCTGGCTGCTGCAGCCAGGGATGGTTGCGGCGTAATGTGGAAATGAATTGCTGTTTCTTTTCAAAGATGGGATTGTCATGAAAAAAATGGAACAACTGGAAATGGAAACATACCGCAGCGAAATCGTTGCGGATATACGCAGCCTGGTTGAAAAATATCGCAGAATCTTCGGTTGGGATATACCGGAGATAGACCAGCATGCCGCAGATAAACTCATTCTGGCGGCGATGGGCAAAGCCCTGGACGATATTGAAACGCATTTGGCCGATTAACCGCCAGTTTGAAATTATGCAGTGGTTATAGATAAATATTGTGAATTCATTCGGTAATACGATGCGGCGCTGGAATATGCGCAGAATACTGCGACGCGATCAGATACCACAACCTGTCTGGCACGGCGTGACGCAACAGCTCAAAGTATTGCAGGGGTTGGATGCAGTGCAAATGGCGCATTTGCGCGAACTGGCGACCTGGTTTTTGCACAGCAAGGCGATCAACGGTGTGCAGGGTCTGGAAGTTACGCTGGAGATGCGCGTGGCGGTGGCTGCCCAGGCCTGCTTGTTGATCCTGAATCTGGATACCGATTATTTTGATGATTGGGCCGAAGTTGTCCTCTATCCCGATGCATTCCGCGTTAATCATCAACGTGTGGATGCGCTTGGTCTGCTACATAACGACGCAAACGATCTGACCGGCGAGGCGTGGTTGCGCGGCCCGGTGGTATTGTCCTGGGCCGACGTGGAACGGGACAGCCAGCATTCCCAGGCAGGCCACAATGTGGTGCTGCACGAGTTTGCTCACAAGCTGGACGGTCTCAACGGGGTAACCAATGGCCTGCCGCCATTGCGTCGTAGTATGAACGTGAAAAGATGGGCCGAAGATTTGAGCGTGGCCTACGATGCGCTGTGCGTGCAAGTGGCGGCGGGAGAGACTTCGTGTATCAATCCTTATGCTGCCACCAATCCGGCGGAGTTTTTCGCGGTAACGACCGAGTATTTTTTTACGGCACCGGATATATTGAAAAATTGCTATCCCGATGTATACAGGCAGTTGGCACTGTTTTACCGGCAGGCAGCAGCGCGTTGATTTATCATGACCGGGATTCATTTTGGAATCTCGATCGTGGTCAGAAGTGAGAGTACCGTAGTTTCTTCGCAGGGGAACCGAGCAGATGGAATTCAAGGACTACTACAAGATCATGGGTGTCGCGCGTGACGCGACCCAAGATGAGATCAAGCGCACTTACCGCAAACTGGCCCGCAAATATCATCCCGATGTCAGCAAGGAAGCCGATGCAGAGGCACGCTTCAAAGAACTGGGCGAAGCCTATGAGGTGCTGAAGGATGCGGAGAAGCGCGCGGCCTACGATCAACTCGGTGCCAACTACAAAGGCGGACAGGATTTTCGCCCGCCACCGAACTGGAACGCGGGTTTCGAATTCAGCGGCGGTGGTCCGGGTGGTGGCGACGGTGCGGACTTCAGCGATTTTTTCGCATCCCTGTTCGGACGGGATTTTCGCGGCGGCGGGCCCGGACGTGCGTCGCCCCATGCAAAAGGTGAGGACCACCACGCCAAGATTCTCATTGATCTGGAGGATACCTATCGGGGCGCAACCCGCACCATCACGCTACGTGTTCCCGCGGTGGACGCGCAG
This sequence comes from Burkholderiales bacterium, assembly GCA_038241165.1. GTDB lineage: Bacteria > Pseudomonadota > Gammaproteobacteria > Burkholderiales > Gallionellaceae > Gallionella. The sequence goes on from JBBRFZ010000005.1 coordinate 37,367, forward strand.
GGGCATGTCATCACCAGGGAGCGTGTGCTCAACGTCACCATCCCCAAGGGCATACACGAAGGCCAGCACATTCGTCTCAGCGGGCAGGGCAGTGCAGGCGGGGGCGAGGGTACCGCGGGGGATTTGTATCTTCAGGTCGAATTCAGGGCACACCCGATTTATCGCGTCGATGGCCGCGATCTCTATCTCGATTTGCCTGTGACGCCTTGGGAAGCGGCGCTGGGCGCAACAGTCAAAGTGCCGACACTCGGCGGCATCGTGGAACTGAAAATTCCCGGGGGTTCGGAGCCCGGTCGCAAAATGCGGCTGAAGGGACGCGGTATTCCGGGTGAACCGCCCGGAGATTGCTACGTGATATTGACGATCGTGTTGCCGCCGGCAGATACAGAAGCCGCCAAAGAGTTGTATCGAAAAATGGAAAATGAACTTAACTTCAATCCGCGCACCAAACTGGGAGTGTGAGAAATGAATACTGAAAATAGCGCGCCACAATTCGCAATATGCATACTGGAAGAACAAACCCAGTTGACGCTGACCGATCTGTGCCGGGCCTGCGCGGTTCATGATGAACAGATCATTGCGCTGGTGGATGTGGGTGTGCTGGAGCCCCAGGGTCGTGAACCGGGTCACTGGCGTTTCGGCGGTGCCAGCCTGAACCGCGCCAGAAGGGTATTGCGCCTGCAACGCGATCTTGAAATTGATCTTGCCGGGGCTGCACTGGCGGTGGAATTACTGGACGAGATCGAAACTTTGCGGACGCGCCTGCGAGCGCTGGGTGGCGGGTACTGAGCTATGAATTAGCAACTTCATGACTGTTCCACCGTCGTATCGGCACGCGAGTGCCACACTAAATATAGGAGATTTCAGATGCATCTGGGAATGATCGGATTAGGGAGAATGGGGGCCAGTCTGGTGCGGCGTTTGAGCAAAGATGGCCATGATTGTGTCGTTTACGATGTGAATCCCGCCGCGGTGAAAGCACTTGCGGTGGGTGAAGTTCAGGGTGCCGCCTCGATAGACGAACTGGTCGCGAAGCTGCCCAAACCCCGCGCGGTCTGGGTGATGGTTCCCGCCGGCGTCGCGGGCAAAACAATCGAGGAACTGGCCTCGCATATGGATGCCGGTGACATCATCATCGACGGAGGCAACAGCTACTACCGCGACGACATCCACAGGGCGAAAGCGTTGCAGGCCGGAGGAATACATTATGTCGATTGCGGTACCAGCGGCGGGGTATTCGGAGAGGAGCGGGGCTTCTGTCTGATGATTGGTGGCGAGAACAGCATCGTCAAACACATGGATCCGATTTTCAAGTGCATCGCGCCGGGTGTGGCCGCAACGACACGCACCCCGGGCAGGCGGGGCCCCCCCGGTCCTGCGGAACACGGATATCTGCATTGCGGCCCGGCCGGCGCGGGCCACTTCGTCAAGATGGTCCACAACGGTATCGAGTATGGACTGATGGCGGCCTACGCGGAGGGGATGAACATTCTGCACAACGCCAATGCTGGCAATCGCACGCGGGAAAGCGATGCGGAGACCGCCCCGATGCGCGAACCGGAGTTTTATGCGTATGACCTGGATCTGCCGCAGATCGCGGAAGTCTGGCGGCGCGGCAGCGTAATATCGTCATGGTTGCTCGACCTGACCGCGGCGGCGCTGTCCGAGGATGCCGACCTGAGCGAGTTTTCGGGCCGTGTGTCGGATTCGGGCGAGGGACGCTGGACTGCACTGGCTGCCATAGACGAGGGTGTGCCGGCCCCGGTCATCAGTGCGGCGCTGTACGGACGTTTTGCGTCGCGCGGTGATGCCGGTTATGCAGACCGGCTGTTGTCCGCGATGCGCAAGCAGTTCGGCGGACATGATGAGAAGAAGAAATGAGCGCCGGGATGAGCAGTTCCGATAGCCGGTCGACTTCTGCCGATGCACTGGTAATCTTCGGTGTGACCGGCGATCTTGCCCACAAGATGATCTTCCCCGCGCTCTATGCGATGGCCAAGAGCGGTGCTCTC
>JBBRFZ010000006.1:0-38831 GCA_038241165.1 Burkholderiales bacterium
AAATATCCAGGTTGCGCGGGTAATCAAACGCAGTCGAATGGATGAAGCGGAAATTCGCAGCATCATCGCGCAACAGACACCGCGCGCCGAACGCCTGAAAATTGCCGACGATGTCATACACAATGACGCAGACTTCGGCAGTTTGGCAGAACAGATCAACGTTCTGCATGTACACTACTCGGCTATGCAAAACAACATTTGACGATAACCGGATTTTCAATATATCTTTATACCTGATTTTCCCTCCATCACTTGGCCAATAACGGAACAGTACAGCGGGCAATAACGGCGTGATCAGCTACGAATTTCCTCTCAATGAAAAGATCCGCACTCTGCTGCGCCTTGAGGATTTGTTCGCGCGCATGGCGCACTTCACCGAACATGATCACAGCATGGATCACCATGCGGCACTGATCACACTGTTCGAAATTCTTGAGGTCATCTGCCGCGCCGACCTGAAATCGGATCTGCTGAAAGAACTGGAACGCCAGAAGCGTGTACTGTCGGGACTGCGCAACAACCCCGATATTTCCGAAGATGCACTGGATGCGATCCTGGACGAGATCGAGCAGGTCTACGAATTATTGCTCGCAATGAGCGGAAAGATCGGCCAGCACCTGCGCGAAAACGAGTGGCTGATGAGCATCAAGCAGCGTGCCGTGATGCCGGGAGGCACCTGTGAATTCGACCTGCCTTCCTATCACTATTGGCAAGCCCAGGATGCGAATCTTCAGCGTGAAAATCTGCGCTCCTGGCTGGCTCCGCTGCTGCCGTTGCATTCCGGCCTGAAAATTATCCTGCAACTGTTGCGCGAAAACGGCAAGGTCTTTCACTTCACCGCGCATCGGGGCACTTTCCAGCAAATGCAGGGCGGGCGTGTCGCCCAAATGCTGCGTGTCCGCATGGACAGTGAGATGCAGTGCATCCCGGAAGTGGGTGCCAACAAATACGCGATCAACATCCGCTTCATCGCGGCAAACTTCGCTGCAAAGACCACGCTGTTCGAACAGGATGTGCCATTCGAACTGACTTTCTGCAGCCTGTCCTCATAATGCAAAAAAAGTCACCCGTCGTAAGCTGCCCCCACTGCGGCAACGAACATCAATGGAACACCAATAATCTCTTCCGTCCGTTCTGCTGCGAACGCTGCAAGATGATCGATCTCGGCAAGTGGGCCAATGAAGAATATCGTGTTGCACAACCGGCGGATCAGGACGAGCAGGACTTTACCGAACCGCCTTACCAGGCCTGACGCAGCAGTGAAATCCCGTGTGCACCATGAGACCACGCGGTCTGCATGTCGGCCCGGGTCAAACCACCCAGCGCATACACCGGGATAGCCGCACCCGCCGCGATCGCCGCAAAGTTTTCCCAGCCCAGATGCGTTGCACCGGGATGAGACTGCGTCGCCTGCACCGGGCTCAGCAGCGCAAAATCGCAACCCAACGCCTCGGCACGACGCAGTTCCGCAGCACTGTGACAGGAGGCCGCGCACCATTCCACATCGGGACGCTCGCTTAACCCGGCCAGCTGTGAGCCGGTCAACTGCACCCCGTCCGCACCCATTTCTTGTGCCAGCCCAATGTCGGCATTAATGATCAGCCTCGCATCATGTGACCGTATCAGCGGCAACATTTTCTTTGCCAGCCCGCGCAACGCCTCACGCGAATAATTCTTCTCGCGCAACTGCACCAGCCGCAATCCGTTTTTCAGCGCTGAGTCCAGCCGATGCATGAATTCCGTCTCACCCAACTCCAGCACATTGCTGATCGCATACAGGGTTGGCAAAGACAGCGAACGCAGAATCGGCCCGTTGGCGGGCAGCACAGGAAAAACGCGAACATTCGACACACCTTGCCAGGAAAATTGCTGCCCCTCGTGCGGATGCAACTCGCCGTTCCATGCCGTCACGCGAAAGAAGCTCAGCCGCACTGTCGCGTGCGGATACGCGAACACGCGTGTCATCCATGGATAAGCAGTTTCCACCGCAATGCCCAGTTCTTCTCGCAGCTCGCGCACCAGCGCGTGGTAGGGCGTTTCGCCAGTTTCGATCTTGCCGCCGGGGAATTCCCAATAGCCGGCCCAAATTTTGTCGGGGGGACGTTGGGCCAATAGAAATGTGCCGTCTGATTTTTGCAGGACAGCGGCGGCGACTTCGACGATTTTGGTTTTTTCTGTGGGATTGCTCAACGTGATCTCTTAAATTTCAAACCTAAGCATGTAGGTTGGGTTAGCGGTTTTTCGCGTAACCCAACAATCTAAGTCAACCCCGCCGGTGGTAGACCGGCAACTAGTTACTTTCTTTTGCTTCGCCAAAAAGAAAGTAACCAAAGAAAAGGCGACCCCGGTTTCCCGCCCTTCGGGTTCCCTGCGTTGCTCGACTGGTCAGGCCTCCTCATAAACTCGCACGATCCGCTGCGCGGCCACGTGCTCTAACATATTCGTCAGAATTCCCTGATCAGTCTGCGCTACTCGGCGGTGCACAGGGGATGAAATGCGGAAATGCAAATTCAAAAACCTAAAACTGATGCCGCGCAAACGCGGCATCAATCTGTAAGCAACTTACAACAGCCGATTTCAATTCAAGATGAAAAGCTGTTCCTTAATGTCCGCTCTTGAATTTTCTCACTTCCGCTTCGTGCCCATTGCCGTCGTTCGCTGCAGCGCATGGTTAGGCGACATTCTTTGAAATCCAATCAAGTGCATCTCGAATCGTAGCGCTCTGCGACTTCCGGGATGCTCCAAGCACCCCCTGCGCAGTCAATGTTCCAAAAGCCTCGGTCTTTCACAACTCGAAGAGTCGTGCTCTCTCTTTTGAAATCTGCCCAAAACATCATCCCCGCACCTTCTGTTGCGACCAACTCAAGCCCATGCTGGCTCAAAGCACGAACGGTCGGCGCGATCTCCTCAACGACTTGCTGGTTCATCGCGGTGGCCATAGTCGCCTAACAGTTATTAGGTATTGTGCTCATGAGCCAACAAATACCTTAATTAAATTGATTAACCCATAAATTGCCAGTAATGGAACACATATAAATAGTATGGTTCCGATAATGCTTTTGTGTTTATTTTTTGAAGCTTGTGGCTTAACAAATGATTCTGGATCATCTGTGAATTTGAAGTTTAACCACACATCTTTATTGCTGCCTGGATAGGAAAGAAGAACCTCTTTGTCTTTAGCTAGAAGTCTTTTTATATCTGCTTCTTGGCCTACGAAAGTGTATGAATCCTCTCTGCCATTTTCTACGACTAGATAAACGTGATTCATATAAATACCTAACGTAAAGTTGAGCAGCCGCCCAACTCAGAACAAGGAGGCGAAGAAATGAAAACACAGAACGATAAAAAACCCGCTGTACGGCGGTCTGCCTCGAACGCCGGGTTAGGGCAGACGCTACGCAACAGTGCTTGGTGGGCGGCGCGAATCATCATAGGTTGGCCGTTTCAGTTGTTCATCGTATGCCCGTATCTTCTCCTCCGCATCGGCCAGGCTTATTTTAAGATTTTCATTTTCCGTTTTGAGCGATTCATTCTCAGCCTTACATCGCACGAGATCGCTCTCAAGCGTGAGCAATTTCTCGCGCAACACTGCGGACAACGGAATCTCTTTCAGCATCTCGAAAATACCCATTGCGTATCTCCTAACGTGAAATTAAGAGGCGCGCGCAGCGCGTCCCACTTGAATGCTGGGTTGGGCTACAGACCTCGACATGCTGATATGGGGACCAGCTTGTTTTGTCTCGAACCATTTTTCTACCTCCGGGAAATACTCAATTAGTTGATCCACTACCTCGTCAGAGGTGTACTCACGCTTTCTGGTGCGTATCCGATTGTGTAAGGGTCTTTGCAACTGAAACCACGCATCCATACCGAAGCCTGCTCCCTTTTTCCGATTCAGGTAGCCAAGCGCCTCGGAGTGACAGGGCTCAACGGAATCTGGCGAAACGGTACCGTCCGGTGTATGGAGGGGGATATTGGGAGTCTCCCCAAAAGAAATACTAAAGCAAGGCTTGTCATACTTGTCCCAACGCAGTTGAATAATGCGGATACGCTCCGCCGATGCTCGGCGAAATGTCGTGCACATGGAATTGGATGTGTGCTCAAATCCTTTGGATTTAAGGTATGGGAAAAACCTACGCTTTACAACATTTCGAAGGCTTTTCGTGTCTCCGATGGGAGCCCTGAGTTCCAAGGCGATAGCCAGCATACCGAGCACAACTAAAGCCGCAGGGATTAGTAGAAGGAAAGTAAGCCAGTTCATGATGCCCAACAGTTATTAGGCTGACCCACCGGTCAGTATTATTAAAAATAGGGAAGCGTGCATAATATTGATAACCCCCTGATTTATCGAAAACTGGGTCAGCCTCCCTGTCCGCATATTAATAATATTAGGGGGCAGGTGCTAATGGCTGCTTGTGGGACATAGCGGGAGTTTACTTAATTTCCGCGAAGCAGACATTAAGAAAATTTCTGCGTCTAATCTGCGTCTAAAAATTAAAGCCCGGCTCTGCAAGCCAGCGTAGCACGAGCTACGCTGGCGACAAAACAAATGTTCGTGCGCGCAGCGCACACAAAACCTTCTGCTGTTCTTCCCCTGTGCGCCGCCGAGTAGCGCAGGCGGGTCGGGGAATTCTGACGAATATGTTTGAGCACGTGGCCGCGCAGCGGATCGTGCGAGTTTATGAGGAAGCCTGACCTGCCGAGCAACGGAGGGTACCGCGTAGCGGCGGCAAACCGGGGGCGCCTTCTTTTTGGTTACTTTTTCTTTGGCGAAGCAAGAAAAAGTGACTAGCTGCCGGGCTACCCCCGGCGAAGTTGTTTTTGATTGTTGGGTTACGCGAAAAACCGCTAACCCAACCTACATCCTCCCACTCCAATCCCTCGCAAACTGCCACCCCACCCGCCCGCTCCTCGACCCTCTCTGTATCGCCCATTGCAACGCCGCCTGCCGCGCAGATTCATCAAACTCGGCGGTCACGCCGAAATGCTTCAGCCAGTGCGCGACGATATCCAGATATTCATCCTGTGAGAACGGATAGAACGATACCCACAGACCAAAGCGTTCGGACAGCGAGATCTTTTCCTCGACGCTTTCACCCGGATGGATTTCGTCGCCGACATATTTCGTCGCGAGATTATCCTGCATAGATTCCGGCATCAGGTGGCGGCGGTTGGAAGTTGCATAGATCAGCAGGTTGTCGGAAAACGCCACCAGCGAACCGTCTAGCGCTGCCTTCAGCGCCTGGTAACCGGGTTCCTCGGAATCGAACGACAGGTCGTCGCAATACAGGATGAAACGCTCCGGCCTGCCGGCGACCAGTGCGATGATGTGCGGCAGATCACCCAGCGCCGGTTTGCCGACTTCGATGAGGCGCAATCCCTGTGCAGAATATTCATTGAGCAGCGCCTTGACCAGCGATGATTTGCCTGTGCCCCGCGATCCGGTGAGCAACACGTTGTTGGCAGGACGTCCTTGCACAAACTGCCTGGTGTTCTGACTGATGAGCTGCTTCTGTCTGTCGATACCGAGCAGGTCGGTCAGGCCGATGCGATGCGGATGCGTCACGGGAACGAGCCTGCCCTGCTCCCAGCGAAACGCGCTGGCTTTCTCCCAATCGGGTTCGATGGAAGAAGCGGATGGCAACAGACGTTCCAGCCGGTCCAGTAGCGCGTTAGCCTTTTCAAACAAGTCATCTGTGTTGACGTTCATTTTCCTGTTCCAAACATGGTCGATTAATAATATGCGGGTTGACCAGGATTACCCCGCCAGAGGGCGCGGCCGCGAAATCCCGAAACCCTGTGCGAAATCGATCCCGATTCCTCCCAGACTGGCAATGGTCTCGTCGTTCTCCACCATTTCCGCAATGGTTTTGACACCGATCACTTTTGCGACCCTGTTTATCGCTGTCACCTTGGCAAGTTTCGACGGGTCGTGAAGAATACCTAAAATGACGCTTCCGTCGATTTTGAGAAATTCCACCTGGAAGTCGCGAATCAGGTCAAACAAAACCGGATCCCGGCCAAAGCCGCTGAGCGCTATACGACAGCCGTAATGTCTGACCTGCCGCGTAAATTCTGCCACATCCCCGGTTCTTGAGGCCAGATCCGAGTCCGATATCTCAAAACACAGGGCCGTACCGGGCACACCATATTCCAGCAACGTCAGATGAAGAAATTCCGGGAAGCCGGAATCGGCAATCGTGGCTCCGGACACGTTGATGAAGTGCATGGAGTTTCCCGGCCCGCCCTTGCGCGGAATTTGGCGGGCAATCCATTCCGTAACATGCTGTACCACCCACCGGTCCAGATGCGGCATCAGACCGTATTTTTCAGCAAGCGGAAAAAATGTACCGGGCGGCAGCATGCTTCCTTCTTCCTCATTCAACCGAACCAGGATCTCATAGTGCTCGGCCTCGCCGGAATTGGCCACCATGGGAGTAATCAACTGACAGAACAGGGTGAATTCCCCATTCTCGATTGCCGCCCTGATCATGCCTGAATCCTGTTGCCCGGCAAGCTGTTCGGAGTATGCGTCGACAATCAGATTCTGGTCGACCGAGGAGTCATGATTGTCCGATGTGCGCACATCACCCGGTTCGGTAATGTCGTTGATCAGCATATAAAAACCGGCAACTTTGCCATCCTCCCCAAACTGCGGAATATGTTCAACAGCCAGCCTGTAGACCGCACCATCCGGCGTTTTCTGCGTCCGCTCATAATGCACTGCATGGCCATCCAGGGTCTGGCGAACCGCAGTCGCTGTTTCCTGGTAGACCTTGCTGCCCAGCACCTCGCGCATATGCCGGTGGTTGACCTGTTCCGGTCTCAGGTTCAACCAGTTCAGAAACGCCCTGTTGCAATATTGGCAACGGCCTTCTTTGTCCACGAACGCAACTATGTTCGGCAATACCTCATCAAGCAAATGCAATCTCGGTTTGCTGGCGGCGACCGCCTTCTCTGCCATTTTACGCAGTTGCGTTTCGTGTTCCAGCCTGGCTTTTACCGCTGCCAGCTGTACGGTGCGGCGCATGACAGTCCACTCGGCATGCGACCTGCGTGTTGCTTCCGCAAGTATCGCGGCCACCAGGATCCCGGTCAGGAATGTGATCCATTGCTCGCCAAGCTGGGTAAAGTAGATTGCAAAGACGAGAACGGTGGCGGTAATAATGACCGCTACAGCCGAGATGAACGGTCGAACGGCACGAAATAGCTTGCGGCCTATCATTTACGCTCCTCTCTGTCCCGTGTACAGGTTTGCTGCGGAACTTCTGCACCGTACAAAGTAAATTGTGCGTGTGACTATATCTGCCTTTTGCGAAACATGCAGACCATCCGCAATACCGTCAGTTAACTCCGGTAACTGGCGTTGATCTTCACATAGTCGTAAGAAAAATCGCATGTCCACAGCGTGGTATTCGCCGCGCCGCGATCCAGCACCACACGTATCGTGATGTCGCTCTGCTGCATCACGCGTTGGCCGTCTTCTTCTCGGTAACTGGCCGCACGCCCACCATTCTCGGCAACCAATACTTCATCCAGATACAACCTGAGCGCGCCGACATCCAGATCGATCACGCCCGCATATCCGATCGCGGCGAGGATGCGGCCGAGATTGGGATCCGAGGCAAAAAATGCGGTCTTAACCAGCGGCGAGTGCGCGATGGCATAGCCGATCTGCTTGCATTCGGCTTCATCCCTGCCGCCTTCGACCTGCACGGTGATGAACTTGGTCGCACCTTCACCGTCGCGGATGATCGCCTGCGCCAAATAGATCGCCACCTCGCTGATGGCCGACAGCAACGCTTTGCCGGCGTTGTTGTCGGCAGCAGTTACTTCAGACAATGTTGATTTTCCGGTGGCGATCAACATCAGTGCGTCGTTGGTGGAAGTGTCGCCATCCACGGTGATGCAGTTGAACGAGCGGTTGGCGGCCTCGCTGACCATCGATTGCAGCAACGGTTGTGCGATCACCGCGTCGGTGGCGATATAGCCCAGCATGGTCGCCATGTTCGGGTGGATCATGCCGGAACCCTTGGCAATGCCGGTGATGGTGATGGTGACCCCGTCTATCGTCACCTGTTTGGAGATCGCCTTGGCGACGATGTCGGTGGTCATGATCGCATTGGCAGCATCGTACCAATTGTCGGCGCGCATGTTCGCCACGCAACCGGGCAGGCCGGCGGCAATCTTGGCGACCGGCAGCGGTTCCATGATTACACCGGTGGAGAACGGCAATATCTGTGTTGCCTTGCAACCCAGCAGGCCCGCCAACGCCGCGCAGCAGGTGCGTGCGTCCTGCATGCCCTGCTCGCCGGTGCCGGCATTGGCATTGCCGGTATTGACCAGCAGTGCTTGTATGCCATCAGGTTGAGCTAGATGCTCGCGCGCAACGATCACCGGCGCCGCGCAGAAACGATTCGTGGTGAATACGCCGGCAACCCGTGCGCCCTCGCACAACTGCATCACCAGCAGATCGTTGCGATTTTCGCGCTTGATGTTCGCTGCCGTGATTCCGAGGGAAACGCCCGCTACGGGCAATAGTTGTGCCGCGACAGGCTGGATCAGGTTGACTGGCATAAATTAATATCCAACATGGCAACAGAAATCGTAGCGAGCGGGCTGGTATTGGGGAAGTCGGAAGCACAGGCACCGGAGTGTACACGAGGATGCCGAGTACCGCGCGACCCCGATGGCAGTCTGCGCATAACCAATGACCTGGTTGGCGTATTTTGCCAACCTGGCCAGATGGCTAGTTGTTTCATCAGTAGATTTATGCCGCCATGTTTAATAGCGGCCATGGGTTTTATAGATATAGTTACTCAACTCTGCCGACTGGCTGTTCACGCGCCGCACGATACCGTGCACATTGCGCACCACCCCGCGCATCACCTTGTATACGATCATCGGGTGGGAGTTGATCAGTTTCTCAAAATCCGTCCTTGCCATGCTCAACACTTTTGTGTTGCCGACCGCGTAAAGCGTCGCGCTTATATCGGAGGCCGCACCGCCGACAAAGGTGATGATGCCGGCCAGATCACCCGGTTTAAGCACGTGAATAATGGATTCTTCGTGGCCGCTTGCTATCCTCACTTCGATATCACCATGCGCCAGAATGTACAGATTGTCAGCTTGCCGGTCTCCCGGCTGGACGATTTTATCGCCAGATTTGTATTCCTGAACCTCGAACAGCCCCTTGATGATCTCCACTTCGGCATCGCCCAGTTCCTCGGTGATCGTCGAGGTGCGCAGTGTATCCTTCACCAGTGACATTTCATGTTCCCCCGGGGATTAACTCAACTTGCCATGACACTGCTTGTATTTCTTGCCCGAGCCACAGGGACAGGGATCATTGCGCCCCACCTTCTGCCCGGTGCGCACAAACGGTTTATGTTCCTCACCGGTTGGCTGGCCCTCGGGAGACTGGCCCAGCGCTTCCTCGTAATCCGCATGACGATACTGCACATTTTCCGGCACGGGAGCAGCTTCCACCACCTCGACATCCGACTCGCTGCGCACCTGCACGGTCATCAATATTTTCGTCACTTCAAGCTTGATCGCGTCCAGCATCGAGGAAAACAGCTCGAATGCCTCGCGCTTGTATGCCTGCTTCGGATCCTGTTGAGCATAACCGCGCAAATGGATACCCTGGCGCAGATGATCCAATGCGGACAGGTGCTCGCGCCAATGCGCATCCAGACTTTGCAGCATCATCGCGCGTTCGTAATGATGCATGACCTCGGCGCTAACCGCTTCGACCTTCGCCTGATATTGCTGCTGTGCATGCTCCCTGACGCGCACGCGCAACGCCGCCTCGTTAAATTGCTTGTCTTCTTCCAGCCATTGTTCCAGCGGCAATTCCAGACGGAATTCTGAAGTCAGATTCCTTTCCAGCGCCGGGACATCCCATTGTTCTTCCATGGAATGCAGCGGGATGTACTGGCTGACGGTGCTTTCCAGCACGTCCTCGCGCATCGCCTGGATGGTTTCGGTAATATCCGCGCTTTCCAGCAACTCGCTGCGCTGCTGGTAGATCACCTTGCGCTGATCGTTGGAAACATCGTCGTATTCAAGAATCTGTTTGCGCATGTCAAAATTGCGCGCCTCGACTTTGCGCTGCGCGTTCTCGATCGCGCGCGTCACCCAGGTATGCTCGATAGCTTCGCCTTCCGGCAATTTGAATTTGTTCATGATCGCGGTAACACGATCTGAGGCAAAAATGCGCAGTAACGGATCTTCCAGCGAAAGGTAGAAACGGCTCGATCCGGGGTCGCCCTGGCGGCCGGAACGGCCGCGCAACTGGTTGTCCACGCGACGCGACTCGTGCCGCTCGGTGCCGATGATGTGCAGTCCGCCGCTGTTCAGTACCTGCTGGTGCAGTTGTTGCCATTCGGATTTTATCAGGTCGATGCGTTGCTGTTTGGCTGCCTCATCCAGGCTGTCATCTTCACGCACCAGTTCAGTTTGTTTCTCCACACTTCCACCCAGCACGATGTCAGTGCCGCGACCCGCCATGTTGGTGGCGATGGTCACCATCTTCGGCTGTCCGGCTTGTGCGATGATTTCGGCCTCGCGCGCATGCTGTTTGGCATTCAGCACCTGGTGCGGCAGCTTGTCTCGTTCCAGGTATCCCGACAGCAATTCCGAGTTCTCGATCGAAGTCGTGCCCACCAGCACCGGTTGCCCGCGCTGGTAGCAGTCCTTGATGTCTTCGATCACCGCATGATATTTTTCATTGGCGGTGAGGTACACCTTGTCCATCATATCCTTGCGTATGGTCGGGCGGTGCGGCGGAATGATCACCGTTTCCAGGGTGTAGATCTGCTGAAATTCGTATGCCTCGGTATCCGCCGTGCCGGTCATGCCGGCCAGCTTGCCGTACATGCGGAAATAATTCTGGAAGGTGATCGAAGCCAGTGTCTGGTTTTCCTTCTGGATGGTCACGCCCTCTTTGGCTTCGACCGCCTGATGCAGGCCATCCGACCAGCGTCGCCCGGACATCAAGCGTCCTGTGAATTCATCCACGATCGTCACTTCCCCGTCCTGCACCACATAATGCTGGTCGCGGTGGAACAGGTTGTGCGCACGCAATGCCGCATACAAATGATGGATCAGGGCAATGTTGGCGGTGTCGTACAGGCTTCCGCCCTGGGGCAGCATCCCTGCCTGGGTGAGTATGTTTTCAGCGTGCTCGTGTCCGGACTCGGTCAGCAGGATCTGGTTGTTTTTTTCATCCACGCTGTAATCGCCCGGGCCTTCTTCGTCCGGATCCCCTTTCTTGCGCACCAGCTGCGGTACCAGCTTGTCGATGCGCACATAGATATCCACGTTATCTTCTGCCTGGCCGGAAATGATCAACGGTGTGCGCGCCTCGTCGATCAGGATCGAATCCACCTCGTCCACGATGGCATAGTTAAGCGGGCGCTGGAAGCGTTCGCCGACCTGCGCTGCCATGTTGTCACGCAGATAATCGAAACCGAATTCGTTGTTGGTTCCATAGGTAACATCGGAGGCATAAGCGGTTTGCTTCTCGGATGACTCCATCTGGGACAGGATCACGCCCACCGACAAACCCAGAAAGCGGTACAACCGGCCCATCCACTCGGCATCGCGACTGGCCAGATAATCATTCACGGTCACGACATGCACGCCCTTGCCGGAAATCGCATTCAGATAAACCGGCAAAGTGGCCATCAGCGTTTTCCCCTCGCCGGTGCGCATCTCGGCAATCTTGCCATAATGCAAAACCATCCCGCCGATCAGTTGCACATCGTAATGGCGCATCCCCAGCACCCGTGTACTCGCCTCACGCGCCACGGCAAAGGCCTCCGGCAAAAGCGCATCAAGCGATTCGCCCTGCGCAAAACGCTGCCTGAAGCTGTCGGTCTTCTGGCGTAATCCCTCATCGCTCAACTTGGCGATATCGGCTTCAAGCTTGTTGATGGTTTGGACTGTAGCGCGGTATTGCTTGAGCAAGCGATCATTGCGGCTACCGAAGACACTTTTCAGTACTTTGGAAATCATATTTTTGTTTTCTCGACTACAAATAATTGAGGGTGAGGCGACCAATCACCTCACCCTCACCAATATCCATCACTGTTAACCGGAGGATTTCTGCAAAAAACGTACGGGATTCTGAGCAACACCTTTATAACGTACCTCAAAGTGCAGGTGGTTCCCGGTTGAACGGCCGGTACTCCCGACTTCGGCGATCTCCTGACCGCGCCGCACCACCTGACCAACCTTTACCAACACTTTGGAAGCATGCGCGTAACGTGTGACAATATTATTGCCGTGATCGATCTCGACCATATTACCATACCCACCATCCAAACCGGCGTAGTCGACCACTCCGCCAGCGGATGCATAAATCGGTGTTCCGGCATTGGCAACGAAATCCACTCCTTCGTGCATTGCGTTTTGACCTGTAAACGGATCTATGCGCCAGCCAAAATTCGATGAGTAATACCCGGTGTGCACGGGCGGCATGGAGGGCAACAACCTGCGGCTCAACTGATTCTGCAGCAGCAGGGTTTTCAGGGCCGTCAGCTTGTCACTGCGATCATTGACCACATGGCTCAAACTGTCCATTTGCTCATTCAAACCGTTCTCGGACATTTTCTTTTCGGGAGAAGTGATAAGCGGTCCGCCCATCGCTGGCGGCTCGGAAAACTGGAACTCCCCCGGCTTCATGCCCGCCAGTTTGGTCAAACGCGCACCCAGAGCATCCAGGCGCTGCACTTGCGCCTGCATCTGTCCGACCCTGATCGCCATGGCATCCAGACTGTTCTGCAGGAAAATTTGCTGCTTCTGCTTTTCCGCGCTTTGTACCTCGGACAAAAGCGAGCGAATCTCATCGTTAAGTGATTCCGGAGCATAGCGAACCAGTGCATATTGCAGGGTAAATGCCGCGCCCAGCATCAGCAGGGACAGCAGTACCAGCAACAACGCGATCTGCCCGCCACCGAGAGAAATGCTGCGGGTTTTTGCCAGACGACTGGAAACTAGAATAATATTCATGCTTCACCCTATATTTAAGTATTCGAAATTTGTGGCACAACAACTAAAAACTTTGCTGAACGGAAATCGGGAACTGCTTCCGCTACTGGCCAAGGCACAGGCTTTATCGGTCTTGCAACGCCATTTTATCAGCGTCGCCCCGCCTCATCTTGCACAATCCGGCCAGGTACAGATATTGGGCCTCAAACTCGGCACGCTCAGCATCGCCGTTGCGAATGCTGCCGTTGCTGCAAAATTACGCCAGCTTGCACCGGAACTGGCGCTTATGATGCAGAGCAGGGGCTGCGAGGTTAGCGGAATCCGTGTCAAGGTGCAAGTTTCATTCGACCGTCCCCAACCCAAGCCAACGCGCCATGAACTAAGCAAAACTGCACAGAATGCCCTTAATGAACTCAGCAGCAATCTGAGCGACTCACCGCTCAAACTTGCGCTGGAGAAAATGGCAAAAGTAAAGATCTGATACAGACGTCCTCGCAAAACGTCTTTGCGACTTGCACAAATTCCTTTAAACAGTGTGTTAAAGAATTCCCAGCCAGCCCACCAGCACATAGCGTTCCAGTATAAACAGCAGTGCGAACACCAACAGCAGCAACACCGTGAAACGCACCGTTTGCGATACAAATTCAAGATAGCGGCGATTGCGCGTAATGACATACATTCCGCCGCTGAGTACCAGCAGCAATGCCACCAGCAAGATGAGCAAACGCATGATCAGCATGACACCGCCGTTCTCATGCGGGGATCAAACAGACTGTAGTTGCAGCCGCAGGAAAGCCGGCGCTTCTTCCACACTATCGAACGTGACATATTCCCAGGCCTGTTCATCGGCGAGCAGTTCGCGCAGCAGGGCATTATTCAATGCATGGCCGGATTTGTAGCCGGAAAACGCGCCGATCAGCGGGTGTCCCAGCAGGTAAAGATCGCCGATCGCATCAAGCACTTTGTGTTTGACAAATTCGTCTTCAAAACGCAATCCGTCGGCATTCAGCACCCGGTAGTCATCCATCACGATGGCATTGTCCAGACTGCCGCCCAGCGCCAGCCCTTTTGCGCGCATGTTCTCGACGTCCTGCATGAAACCAAAGGTGCGCGCCCGGCTGATGTCCCGCACATATGACTCTTCACCCAGGTCGACCGTTACATGCTGCCTGGTATTGGCGAACACCGGATGGGCAAAATTGATGGTGAAGGTTAATTTGTAACCCGGGTACGGTTCAAAACGCACCCATTTGTCGCCCTGCTTCACCTCGACAGTCTTCTTGATGCGGATGAATTTCTTGGCGGCGGATTGTTCAACAATGCCGGCTGACTGGAGCAGAAAGACGAATGTCCCCGCGCTGCCGTCCATGATCGGCACTTCCGCGCTGTCCAGATCGACATAGATGTTGTCCACGCCCAAACCGGCCAATGCCGACATCAGATGCTCGATGGTGGCGATGCGCACACCGCCCTGTTCCATGCAGGTGGACAAACGCGTGTCATGCACCAGCTCGGCGCGCGCGCAAATCTCCTCGACCGGCTTTACATCCACTCGGCGAAACACGATACCGGTATTGACCGGTGCAGGACGTAAACCGAGCGTGACTTTTTCGCCGCTGTGCAAGCCGACTCCCGTCACACTGACGGAATTTTTCAAGGTGCGCTGCTTGACCATTGCCGCTTTAATTAACGAAATTATTGCCATAATGTTACCACAATCGGGCTTCCCGCCCGCTGTGCCTGACCTCCCTCCTGCCTCTAGTCCGCCTGTTTGCGCAGGAAGGACGGGATGTCATAGGTGTCGACACCGGATTTTTCCATTGCATCCACCGCTGCTCTGCGCCCGCTTCTCATGATGGTCGGCGTTTCCAGTTCCCCGTAATTCACGCCGGCGACCGGCTCATCATGGGTGCCGGTGCGCTGGTAGTCCTGATTCTGATAGACCATTTCAGGCTTGGCTTGCTTGCGCGCCAGAGGTGCACCCAGGCCGGTCGCCACGACTGTCACACGCATTTCATCGCCCATGGTTTCATCGAACACGGAACCGACGATCACGGTAGCTTCTTCCGCGGCAAATTGCACACACTCCATCACATCGTCGATTTCCTTCAGCTTCAGCTGGCAGGATGAAGTGATATTCACCAGTACGCCGCGCGCACCGGACATATCCACATCTTCCAGCAGCGGGCTGGCAATCGCACGCTCGGCGGCGACCCGGGCACGATCCGGGCCCGAGGCGATTGCCGAACCCATCATCGCCATGCCGTTTTCAGACATCACGGTGCGCACGTCGGCGAAGTCGACATTGATCAGTCCGGGTACGTTGATCACTTCGGCAATACCCGCCACCGCACCCTGCAACACGCCATTGGCCGCCTTGAAAGCCTCCGGGACGGTAACATCATTGCCCAGCACTTCCATCAGTTTTGAATTGGGCACGATGATCAGGGAATCGACATATTCTGTCAGCGCCTCGATACCGGCTTTGGCGAAACGCATCCGGTTGCCCTCATATGCAAACGGCTTGGTGACCACCGCGACAGTCAGGATGTCCAGTTCCTTGGCGATCTGCGCGACAATCGGCGCGGCTCCGGTCCCGGTGCCACCGCCCATGCCGGCCGTGATAAACACCATGTGTGCACCTGTCATCATCTCCTTGATGCGCTCGCGATCCTCTTCCGCCGCAGCCTGGCCAACCGAGGGTTTGGCACCCGCGCCCAGACCCTTGGTGATGTTCACCCCGATCTGCAACTGGGTTTGTGCCTTGCTGCGCTTGAGCGCTTGAGCATCGGTATTGATGACGATGAACTCCACTCCCTGTACACCCTGTTCGATCATGTGATCCACGGCGTTACCGCCGCAACCGCCCACGCCGACCACCTTGATCACCGCATCCTGAGTCTGTGCTTCCATAATTTCAAACATCGCCGTCTCCTTAAAATAATTGCCAAAAAACTAACCTTGTAATAACCGAACCACCCATTCCCGAACTGCTAAAAATTTCCCTGAAACCACGCTTTCATTCTTGCCAGCACGTCACCAAAGGAATTCGATTGCATACGCGTCTCCTCATTGCGTTGATGATGTTCCAGGCCGTATAACAGTAGCCCGACACCGGTCGCCATGCGCGGTGTTTTCACCACATCGGACAACCCGCCGATGTATTTCGGGATACCCAGGCGCACCGGCAGATGAAAAATCTCCTCGCCCAGTTCGACCATGCCCTGCATGGCACTGCTACCACCGGTAATCACGATGCCCGACGACAGCAATTCCTCGAATCCGCTGCGGCGCAGCTCCTGTTGCACCAGTGAATACAATTCCTCGACGCGCGGCTCGATCACTTCCGCCAGGGTCTGGCGCGACAACATGCGCGGCCCGCGTTCACCCACTCCCGGAACTTCGATCGCTGCGCCATCGGCCAGCTGACGCAGCGCGCAGCCATGCTTGATCTTGATGTCTTCCGCATCCTGTGTCGGGGTGCGCAGGGCCATGGCAATGTCATTGGTAATCTGGTCGCCGGCGATCGGTATCACGGCGGTGTGGCGGATCGCGCCGCCGGTGAACACCGCAATGTCGGTGGTGCCGCCGCCTATATCCACCAGGCACACCCCCAGCTCTTTCTCGTCTTCGGCAAGCACCGCCTTGCTGGATGCCAGCGGTTGCAGTATCAATTCGTTCACTTCCAGACCGCAGCGATGGATGCATTTCATGATGTTCTGCACCGCAGCCACCGCCCCGCTGACAATATGCACCTCGACATCCAGGCGCATCCCGCTCATGCCCAGCGGCTTTCTGATGCCATCCTGTCCGTCGATGCTGAATTCCTGTTCGAGGATGTGCAGAATCTGCTGGTCGCCCGGCAGGCTGATCGAACTGGCTGTCTCGAGCACGCGCTCGATATCGGCCGCGACAACCTCTTTCTCCTTGATCTTGACCATGCCGCGCGAATTGATGCTGCGGATATGGCTGCCCGCGATGCCGGTATAGACCTCGGCAATTTTGCAATCGGCCATCAGCTCGGCTTCCTCCAGCGCGCGCTGAATCGCACCCACCGTGGCTTCGATGTTGACAACCATGCCCTTCTTCATCCCCGACGACGGATGCATACCCATGCCGATCACTTCCAGCATGCCGTCCGGCTTGGCTTCACCGACAATGACCACGATCTTGGACGTACCGATATCCAGACCGACCACCAGATTTTTCGTTTCCCTGTTTCTGCTCATCGTTTATTCCCCACTACCGCCTATCAACCCTGTTTGCCCAACCCGCCCACCGCAAACCCGTTGCGGTAGCGCAAGTCCACATATTTCACCCGTTGCTTCAGTGCCGCGAGACTATAGGGATAGACCTTCACGAACCTCGCCAGCCTTTGCTGCGTATCCTCGCGCCCCAGTTCCAGCACAATGCCGTTGCTCAAATGCAGCTGCCAGGCGTGGCGCGGTGTCAAAACGATCTTGTCCACCTGCAGATTCAACCCTGCAAGCTGTTGATCAAACTGGGTGTAGTACTGTGTCACTTCCGCCGCGGAACCGTCCGGCCCGATGAATCGAGGCAGCACCTGCTCGCTCTGCGCAGCCCCATCTTTACCGACAATGAAGATCTCTCCTTGCCGATTCACCAACTCGCTGTCGTTCCAGTGCGCCAGCGCCTGATGCTCCTCGAAGCGCACCTCCAACCGGGATGGAAATTCGCGGCGTATGTTCACACCGCGCACCCATGGCAATTTTTCCAGTGACTGTCTAAGCCGTTTGATATCCACGGTAAAAAAATTCCCCGTCACTTCATTGCGCACCACCTGCAGCACGTCCACTGTGTCCACCCGTTGCGGAGCGGCCATCAGACGAACGCTGTGCAACGGGAACAATCCCGGCAGGTGCGTCACGTAGTAGACAACGCCGTACAACACCGCGCACACGCTGAAACCCAACAGCGCGTTGGCGATACTGCGCAACAGTGCGGCGTTATCCCACATGGGCCAACTCCAGTATGCGCAGTACCAATTGTTCGAAATCCATCCCGGCCTCGCGCGCCGCCATCGGCACCAGACTGTGGTCTGTCATTCCCGGCGAGGTATTCGCTTCGAGCAGATACGGCTTGCCGTTTTCACCCATCAGGAAATCCACACGCCCCCAGCCCCGGCCGCCAATCAATGCAAATGCCTGTTTGGCCATGCCCTGCATCTTCGCCTCCTGTGCGGCACTCAGATCACTCGGACACAGATAGCGGGTATCGTTGCTCAGATATTTCGCCTCATAATCATAGAATTCATTGGCCGGCACGATCTTGATCACCGGCAATTCCCGATCGCCCAGAATCGCAACGGTATATTCGCCGCCACCGATAAAACTTTCAGCCAGCACCAGCGGGTCGTGTTTGACGGCCTCGCGATAGGCGGCCGGCAGTTCGGCCACTGACTTCACCTTGCTGATACCAACACTGGAGCCTTCGTTGGCGGGCTTTACGAACAGCGGCAAACCAAGCCGTTGCGCGACACTTTCCCAGTCGCTACGTTCATCGAGCAGCGCGTAATCCGGTATTGGTAATCCGCCCGTCTGCCACACCAGTTTGGTGCGCCACTTGTCCATGCCCAATGCCGATGCCAGCACCCCGCTGCCGGTATAGGGAACACCCAGCAATTCCAGCGCACCCTGAACCGTGCCGTCTTCGCCAAATCGCCCATGCAGCGCGATGAAAACCCGGTCAAAACCATCATCAACCAGCGCCTGCAGATTCTGTACGGCCGGATCGAATGGATGTGCATCCACACCGCTGTGCTGCAGCGCCCGCAGCACAGCAGTACCGCTCTTCAGCGACACCTCCCGTTCGGCGGAACGCCCACCGAGCAGTACCGCAACCTTTCCAAAGTTTTGCATTTTGTCCATTTATAAATCCAATCGAGCCACAGAGATCACAGAGCACACAGAGAAAACCTGCGCATCCTTTCTGTGATCTCTGTGTGCTCTGATGCAACCACTAGCCATTCGACTAGGCAGCCAACTGACGCCGGCCAAGTCGCTGGTTATGTGGCTAGTCATGTTTTTCCCCGATAATTCGCACTTCGGGGTGCAAGCTGATGCCGGTCTGTTTCTCTATTGCCGCCTGCACTTCCAGAATCAAATTCTCGATATCCTCCGCTGTCGCAGTCCCGGTATTCACGATGAAATTGGCATGTTTCTCCGATACCTGCGCGCCACCGACTTGCCTGCCTTTCAACCCGCATTGTTCGATCAATCGTGCCGCATGATCCCCCGGCGGATTGCGAAATACCGAACCCGCATTCGGTGTACTGAGTGGCTGGGTCGCGATGCGCTTGCCGAGCAGGGCTTTGATACCCTGTCGCGCCGCGTCACCACCCCCTTTGCGGAATTGCAGCCAGGCGGCCACAAAATACTCTCCATGGGGAAGGGGTAAGAGGGAAGAGGGAAGGGTAAGACCTTCGTGCGCTGCCGTTTTACTACCCTTCTCCCTTCTCTCTTCTCCCTTTTCACGTAATACAACATGCCGGTACCCGATCTCATAATCGGCTGCCGTACGTATGTGCACCACACCATACCGGTTCACGGTTTGCACGCGCAGCACCCTTTCCCAGGTTTCACTTCCATAACAACCTGCGTTCATCGCCAGCATGCCGCCCAGCGAACCGGGAATACCGGCAAAGAATTCCGCCCCTTGCATATCGTGCAGGGCGGCGAAGCGCGCCAGTTTCGCGCCCGGCACACCGGCTTCGGCATAGACACTGCCATCCATTTCAAGGTGCAAACCGCCCAATGTCCCGTGCAGCATCAAAACGGTGCCGCGCACCCCGCCGTCCCGCACCAGCAGATTGCTGCCCAGACCCACCGCATACAGCGGTTCGTCAGTCGGCAAATCGCGCAGGAATACCAGCAGGTCTTCGAGATCCGCGGGCTGGAACATCCGCTCCGCTGTGCCGCCCGCGCGCCAGCTGGTGTACTTGCGCATCGGCACATCGTGCTTCAATGTGCCGCGCAATGTTGTGTTGGCAAAGTTTGTCAGCTCAATCATATTCATAACTCACCCGGATGCTTTGCCTGCAGGGCCGGTAATTTCCCGGTCGATTCGGCGTCGCTCTTGCCTGACAACCTGTTCGGCACGCTGCCGATCGAGCCCGCCCCCATGGTGATGACCACATCGCCATCGCGCGCCATCTTCATGATCGCCTGCGGCATCTGCTCCATATCTTCGACAAACACCGCCTCGCTTTGCCCGGCCACGCGCAACGCATGCATCAGCGCGCGCCCGTCTGCCCCGACAATAGGCTGCTCGCCGGCCGCGTACACTTCAGCCAGCACCAGCGCGTCGACCCCGCATAACACTTTTACGAAATCCTCGAACAGATCGCGCGTGCGCGTGTATCGATGCGGCTGGAACGCAAGCACCAGTCGCCGCCCGGAAAATGCACCGCGCACCGCCTCCAGCGTGGCCCGCATTTCCGCGGGATGATGACCATAGTCGTCAATTAAAGTAAAACTTCCCCTTCCGCCTGCGACAGGGAAAACGATTGCCCTTTCTCCCGCTTGCGGGAGATAACCAGCGACTTGCCCGCTTGCGGGCTTAGTCGAATGGCTAGTTGTTTCATCAGAGTTGGAGAGAGGGTAATCCGGCAGTGCAACCTCGCCGTATCGCTGGAAGCGCCTGCCGACGCCCTGGAATTCGGCCAGTGCCGCAACAATGGCATCATCCGCCACGCCGATTTCCAGCGCGATCGCGATCGCGGCGAGCGAGTTCAGCACGTTATGGATACCCGCCAGATTGAGTGTGATATCCAGGTCCCTGGGATTTCCGTTGTGGCGGCATTGTGCGGTAAATCGCATCTGTCCGCCCTGGTGGCGCACATTAACGGCGCGTATCTGCGCACCCTCGCTCAGACCGTAAGTCGTCACCGGCTTGCTGATACGCGGCAAAATTTCCCGCACATTGGCATCGTCCAGGCACAGCATCGCCCTGCCGTAGAACGGCAGGTGTTCAACGAAATCGACGAACGCCTGCTTGAGCTTTTCAAAATCGTGGCCATAGGTCTCCATATGGTCCGCATCGATATTGGTGATCACCGCGATGATGGGTTGCAGATGCAAAAACGAAGCGTCCGACTCATCAGCCTCGACCACGATGAACTCGCCCGTACCGAGTTTGGCATTACTGCCGCTGCTGTTCAGTTTTCCACCTATCACAAAAGTCGGATCGAAGCCGCCCCTGGCCAGCACGCTTGCTGTCAGCGAAGTGGTGGTGGTCTTGCCGTGCGTGCCCGCCACCGCAATGCCCTGGCGCAGGCGCATCAGTTCGGTCAGCATCATCGCGCGCGGCACCACCGGTATGCGGCGGGTGCGCGCAGCCTGTACTTCCGGGTTGTCATCGTGCACTGCCGTCGATATGACCACCACATCGGCATCGGTCAGATTCTGCTCGGCATGACCGAGATATACCGTTGCACCCAGTTGTTTGAGACGTCTCGTCGCAACGTTTTTGCCGAGATCGGATCCGCTTATCTGGAAACCCAGATTGAGCAGCACCTCGGCGATACCGCTCATGCCGGCACCGCCGATACCCACGAAATGAAGGTGTTTGACTTTGTGTTTCATGACGCAAGCTCCCCGCAAACCCGTGCAACCGCAGACGCCGCATCTGTCTTGGCCAATCCGCGCGCGTTCTGCGCCATCGCCAATAATTTTTCGCGACTCAACTCGCGCAGCAACTGCGCCAGTTTTTCCGCGCTCAATTCGCTCTGCGGCAGCAGCACCGCCGCGCCGCGCTTGCTCAGAAACTCGGCATTGCGGGTCTGGTGATCGTCCACCGCAAACGGGAACGGGATCAATATGCTCGCCACACCCGCAGCAGCGAGTTCTGCAACCGTCAATGCGCCGGCACGGCAGATCACCAGATCGGCCTTGCCGTAGTGCTTTGCCATTTCGTCCATGAACGGTTTGATGTCGGCCTGGACACCCGCCTGCTGATAAGCCCGTTTGGTTGCTTCAAAATGCTGTTTGCCGGTTTGATGCAACACCACGGGACGGTCTTCCTGCGGCAGCAGTGCGAGCGCCTGCGGCACAACCTCATTGATCGCCTTCGCGCCCAGACTGCCGCCCACCACCAGCACACTCAACCTGTCGCTGCGTGCGGCATAACGTTGTTGCGGCTCGGGTAACGCGGCGATATCGCTGCGCACCGGGTTGCCGCACCATATTGCACGCGGCAACACATCGGGAAATCCACTCAACACTTTTTGCGCCAAGCGCGCCAGCACCCTGTTGCTCATTCCGGCGATGGAGTTCTGTTCGTGTATCACCAGAGGCCGTCGCAGCAATGCAGCCATGATTCCGCCATGGAAAGTAATGTATCCGCCCATACCCAGCACCACATCGGGACGGTGGCGCAATATCGCGGAGCCGCTCTGCCACATTGCGACCAGCAGATCGAACGGCAGCCGCAACAGGCGCAGCATGCCCTTGCCGCGCACACCCGAGAAGCGCACCCATGCCATCTCATATTTGTGTCTGGGAATCAGTTCGGCCTCCATGCTGTTGTGTGCGCCCAGCCAGGTCACCAGCCATCCCTGTGCACGCAGGATATCGGCCACGGCGAGGGCCGGGAATATATGCCCGCCTGTTCCGCCTGCCATGATCAGGATTGAACGACTCATAACTGGAATCCCTCGCGTGACTTTTCTGTTTTGGCTACGACCGCCCCGCTGGGGCTTAACTTGCTTACGCAAGTTAGTCTTCGCCGAAACCGTCGAATTTCCGGGCTTTCTGCTCCGTTCACCATTTTGAGCTGACGAAAGTTCATATTGGCAAACCTCGTGCAATGCGACGGTTTTCATAATCCACCCGCAGCAGCACTGCTGCCGCAACGCAATTCACCACGATGCCGCTGCCGCCGAAGCTCAGGAAAGGCAGGGTCAGCCCTTTGGTTGGCAGCACACCCATGTTCACGCCGATGTTGATCATCGCCTGCACACCGATCCATACGCCGATACCCTGCGCAACCAGCGCGGAGAAATTGCGATCGAAAAACGCGGCATCACGCCCGATCCTGAACGAGCGCATGACCAGCAAAGCAAACAGCGCAATCACTGCTGCCACGCCAACCAGACCCAATTCCTCGGCAATCACGGCCATCAAAAAATCGGTGTGCGCTTCAGGCAGGTAGAACAACTTTTCCACGCTCCCGCCCAACCCGACACCCAGCCATTCGCCGCGCCCGAAAGCGATCAGCGCATGGCTCAATTGATAGCCCCGGCCGTACGGATCGGACCAGGGATCCATGAAACCAATGACACGATGCATCCGGTACGGGGAGGAAAATATCAGCGCGCCAAACGCCAGCGGCAGGGTCATCAACACCGCGGCGAACACCTTGAGGTTGAAGCCGCCCAGCCACAATGTGCTTAACGCGATAACACAGATCACCACGAACGCACCCATGTCCGGCTCCTGCAACAACAGGCTGCCGATCACCACCATCACCACCATCATCGGCACAAAGGCTTTCATGAACAAATGACCCACCTTGCCCTTGCGTACCGTGTAATCCGCGGCATACAGCACCACAAACAGCTTCATCAATTCCGAGGGCTGCAAATTGATGATGAAAAGCGACAACCAGCGGCGGCTGCCATTCACTTCGCGCCCGATACCCGGGATCAGCACCAGCGCCAGCAATGCCGCACCGGTCAAAAACAGATAGGGCGCATAGTTCTGCCATATCTGCACCGGCACCTGAAAGGCAGCTACTCCGAAGAACAGCCCCGCTGCAATGAACACGCCATGCCGAATCAAAAAATAGGCCGGCTGATGCCCGGTAAATTTGCTGGCCTCGGCCGTGGCGATCGAGGCCGAATAAACCATCACCAGACCCAGCGCCAGCAGCCCTATCAATACCCAGATCAGCAATTCGTCGAATTGCGCCTGCGGTGGCGGGGTGCGCGTTTTCACCGAAAACGGGCGCGGGTGTACGCCCCGGGTTGGCGGTTTCTCGTTCGACTTGTCGGACAATGGCTTGGCCGACCTGAACATGTTCCATCTGGATGCTAGTGATGCCATGCGCACTCCTTACCCAACTCTTGCACCGCCTGCACAAACACTTCTGCGCGATGCTTGTAGTTGCGGAACATGTCGAAGCTGGCACAGGCCGGCGACAGCAACACCGCATCACCGCTTTGCGCAAGGCGTGCTGCCTGGCGCACCGCATCACTCATGTCTTCGGCATGCACCACTTTGACGCCGCACCCGTCCAGGGCGGCCGCAATCATCGGCGCATCGCTTCCGATCAGCACCACCGCGCGGGCGTGCCGGGACACTACCGGATTGAGCGGCGCAAAATTCTGTCCCTTGCCCTCGCCTCCCGCAATCAGCACCGCCTTGCACCCCAATCCCTTCAGCGCGGCAATGGTCGCGCCGACATTGGTGCCTTTAGAATCATCGTAATAGGTGATGCCGCCTATCTCGGCCACGCGTTCAACGCGGTGCGGCAGTCCTTTGAAACTGCGCAAGCCCCCGATCAGGTCAGGCATCGGAATATCTATCGCGCGGCACAGCGCAAGAGCCGCCAGCGCGTTGGCAACATTGTGCAATCCGGCCACCTGCATCTCGGCGGCCTTGAGCAAGCGTTGTTTACCCTGCTTAAGCCAGATATCACCGCCTGCATCCTCTATCCCGAAATCATCCGCCGAGCCCGGCTCGCTTAAACCGAATGTGATGGTTTTGCATCCCGCCTGGATCATGTCCATACAGCGCGCATCGTCCCGGTTCAGCACCTGCACGCCACACCCCGAAAATATGCGCGCCTTGGCGTCGCTGTATTCGGTGAGGTCGGCATAGCGATCAAGATGATCCTCGCTGACATTCAGCACGGTCGCCGCATCGGCATTCAAACTGGATGTAGTCTCCAGTTGGAAGCTGGACAATTCCAGCACCCATACCTCGGGCTGTTGCTCGCCGCGCTCCAGTACGACATCCAGTACGGCAGGAGAGATATTGCCTGCCGCCACAACGTCCTTGCCCGCCGTCTTGCACAGATGTTCGACCATGCTGGTGACGGTCGTTTTTCCGTTTGATCCGGTAATCGCGAGGATGCGCGGACGATGGTCATTCTTCAGCACCCGCAGGGGGTATACCGCGGGGTATCCGGAACCTTCGGTTCCACCCTCGCGCAGTGATTGGGCGAACAACTCGATGTCGCCCACCGCGGCTATGCCGCGCGCGATTGCCCGTGCCACCGCCGGATCGCGCAGCGGCACGCCGGGGCTGATCGCGATCAAATCGATGCCGTCAAACAGCTCGTCGCTGAATGCGCCGCAGTGGATCTGCGTTTTCGCCAGGTACTGTTTCGCTTCAGCCAGACCGGGTGGCGCGCTGCGGCTGTCGGCTGCGCGCAGGCGTGCACCCTGCGCATTCAGCCAGCGCAGCATGGACAGGCCTGTCTCACCGAGACCCAGCACCAGCACCGATTTGTCCTTGAGTATCATCATCTGAGTTTCAACGTCGCCAATCCCATCAATACCAGCAACATCGTTATGATCCAGAAGCGCACGTAGGCGTTTGGTGTCGCCATAACGTTCGCTGCGCTCACATGAGTCTCCCCCAACGCTTGCGTGCCGCACTTCTTCATTTGGTTCTCCACGATCATCTCAGCTTGAGGGTCGCAAGACCCAGCAATACCAGCAACATCGTTATGATCCAGAAGCGCACTACCACTTGCGTTTCCTTCCAGCCCTTCAATTCGTAGTGGTGATGCAACGGCGCCATGCGGAACACGCGCTTGCCGGTGAGCTTGAATGAGGCCACCTGGATCATCACCGACACCGCCTCGACCACGAACACACCACCCATGATGAACAGCACCAGTTCCTGGCGCACGATTACCGCCACGGTGCCCAGTGCAGCACCCAGCGCCAACGCCCCGACGTCGCCCATGAAAACTTCTGCGGGATAGGCGTTGAACCACAGGAAGGCCAAGCCTGCCCCGGAGATCGCACCGCAAAATACCGCCAGTTCTCCCGCACCGGGAATATAGGGAATACCGAGATATTTCGAGAACACCGCATTACCGGCCACATAAGCGAATATCGCCAGTGCGCCACTCACCATCACCGTCGGCATGATCGCCAGGCCGTCCAGGCCGTCGGTCAGATTCACCGCATTGCTGCTGCCGACGATGACCAGATAGGTGAGCACAATGAACGTGAATGCCGAAAGCGGAAACACGAAAAATTTCAGGAACGGAACGATCAACTCGGTGTTCGCGGGAAAGCTGGCGGTATTCCACAGATAAATGCCGACCGCCAGCGCAACAACCGACTGCCAACCCATCTTTGCCTTTGCCGACAGCCCTTTCGGGTTGCGATGCACCACCTTGCGGTAATCGTCCACCCAACCGATCACGCCAAAGCCCAGGGTCGCAACCAGTACCACCCACACGTAATGGTTGTGCAAATCCCCCCATAATAGTGTGGTAATCGCGACCGATGTCAGGATCAGCGCGCCGCCCATGGTCGGCGTGCCGGCCTTGATCAGGTGTGTTTGCGGACCGTCGCTGCGGACCGACTGGCCGATCTTGTATGCGGTCAATTTTCGTATCATCGTCGGACCGACCATGAACGAAATGATCAACGCGGTCATCGCGGCCAATACGGCGCGAAACGTGATGTAATTGAATACGCTGAAAAACCTTACGTCTTCTGCCAACCATTGTGTGAGTGCCAATAACATTCAGTGATCCTCCCTAGCCTGGGAAGGGGGAAGGGTAAAGGGAGAAGGGGAAGAACCAGTGTCCGTCCCGCCCTTCTCCCTTCCCTCTTCTCCCTTCTCTGTGTCCACGCAATGGGACACCACGCGTTCCATTTTCATGAATCGCGATCCCTTTACCAGCACCGTGGTATTCGCGTCCAATTCCTTTTCCAGAGCATCCAGCAAATCCTCGATACGTTCGAAATGCTGCGCGCCACTGCCGAATTCGCGCGCGGTGTTGACGCTCAGTGTGCCCAGCGCATAAAGCTTTTCAATACCGGCGCGGCGCGCTTCCGCGCCGATCTCGGCATGAAAGTCCGCCGCGTTGCCGCCCAGTTCACCCATGTCACCCAATACCAGAATGCGCTTGCCGCCGGCCTGCGCAAGCACGCTGACCGCGGCGCGCATCGAGGACGGATTCGCATTGTAGGTATCGTCTATCAGAACGGCGTTTTGCAACGCAACCCTGCGCTGCAAGCGCCCTGCCACACCATGAAACTTTTCCAGGCCTGCGGCGATTGTTTCCAGGGAAATATTCAACACGGTTGCCGCGGCTGTCGCGGCCAGCGCATTGCGCGCATTGTGTACACCGGGAACTTGCAGGTCGGCGGTAAACATTCCCTGAGGTGCGGTAACTTCAAGCCGCAAGCCATAACCTTGCGGGTGCCACGTGCCGGAAACATCAGCTTCGACATTCAGGCCGAATTCGAGCAACGGGTGAGCACCGGCCAATGTGCGCCAAAGCCGCGCGTACTGATCGTCGGAATTGATCACCGCGGTTCCGTGATGCCGCAGCCCCGCGAATATTTCGCCCTTGGCGCGCGCAACCGCCTCCACGGAGCCCAACCCTGCCAGGTGTGCGTCACTGGCATTGTTAATCAGCGCGACATCAGGCTCCGCAATCCGGGTCAGATAATCGATCTCCCCCGGATGATTCATGCCCATTTCGATCACGGCATAACGGTGTGTTGCATTCATTTTCAGCAGTGTCAGCGGCATACCGATATCGTTATTCAGATTGCCCCGGGTCGCCAGCACCGCACCCGCGCTGCCTGCCGCTTCGCGAAGAATGCCCGCAAGCATTTCTTTTACGGTGGTCTTGCCATTGCTGCCTGTGATCGCCACCACCGGAATATCGAACTGTCTGCGCCACCATCCGGCCAACTGCCCCAACGCCAGACGCGTATCTTCCACCAGCAGCAGCGGGATGCCCGGTGCAAGCCCGGCCACCTGTTCCTTGCCACTCTCCGAACGTTCCTGGTAACTGTCTGCATTGACCAGCGCGGCGACTGCTCCCGCTTGCGCGGCCGTTGCGGCAAAGTTGTAACCGTCGAAATGTTCGCCGCGCAACGCAACGAACAAATCGCCTTGCACAATTTTCCGGCTGTCGCTGGACACCCCGCTGATACGCACATCGCCGTCCGTGATTCCCGAGAACGAGACCGGGGTTCCACCGGTTGCCTGCGCGGCTTGCGACAGCAGCATCATTGTCCGCCCCCGGGTTTGTCCTGCGCCTGCGGAATTTCATGACTGGACTGCAAAGCCTGTCGCGCCGCCGACACATCGTCGAACGGGTGTTTTATACCGTTGATCTCCTGATAATCCTCGTGCCCCTTGCCCGCGATCAGCACGGTATCGCCCTGCCGCGCAATCCTTATGGCACTTTGGATCGCCGTGGCCCGGTCTATGATGATCTCGTGGTTTTCCCCGCTCATTCCGCCGACAATTTCCGCGATTATTTCGCGCGGATTCTCGCCGCGCGGATTGTCGGAAGTGACGATGCAGAAATCGGAATATTTTTCCGCGACCATGCCCATCATGGCGCGCTTGCCGCGATCCCGTTCTCCGCCGCAGCCGAACACGCAAAGTACCTTGCCGCCTTCAGCCGCCCCACCTTCAAAAGCAGCGACTTCGCGCAATGCCTGCAGCACCTTTTCCAGCGCATCGGGAGTATGCGCGTAATCCACGACCACCGTTGGTTGCTGCACGTTGCCCAGGCGCTGCATGCGTCCCGGAACCGGCTGCACTCCGCCCAATGAACGCACCGCATCGTTCAATGCCACCCCGCTCACCAGCAAAACCGCAAGCGAGCCCAGCAGATTGGCCGCGTTGAATCGTCCGACCAGCGCACTTTCCAGCTGCGCCGCTCCCCAGCTGGAATGAACAGCCAGCTTTAACCCCTGCCCGGACATTTCCAGCAAATTGCCATAGACCATGCGCAGACCCAGCCGCTCGGCGAACTGCAATGCAGCATCGCTCAGGCCGTATCCGATTATTTCCGTGTCCGCACCCTGCTGCAGGAACAACGACTCGGCCAATTCGATTCCATACGCATCGTCGAGATTCAACACCACAAAGCCAAGCTGTTGCCAATCGAACAATTTGCGCTTGGCCGCAGCATAACTTTGCATATCACCGTGATAATCGAGATGGTCGCGGCTCAGATTGGTGAGCATCGCGACATCAAAACGCACCGCATTCACACGGCCCTGGGACAGCGCGTGCGAAGACACTTCCATCGCCACGGCTTGTGCACCGTCGCGCAGATATTCCGCCAGCAAGCCATGCACGCGCACCGCATCCGGTGTGGTGTTTTGAGTGGGCTGAAGCCCGTCGACGATTTCACCAGCCGCCACCAAGCCATTACCCAGGGTGCCGATCACTGCGCAGCGCTTTCCCGCCTCGCTCAACCCGCGAGCGATCCAGTGACTGGTCGAAGTCTTTCCATTGGTCCCCGTGATACCCACAACCCACAGTTTTTCCGAGGGTGTGCCATATACCGCATCTGCCAGCCAGCCAGCCTTGTGGCGCAAATCAGTCACCGCAAGACCGGGCACCTGCCAGCTATCGTTCCAGGCGAAATGCTGCGCCTCCCCGGTGTGCCCGGACAGATGCGTTTCATAAATCACTGCGTTGGCACCCTGCGCGATCGCAGGCGCAATAAATTGCCGACCATCAGATTTTTCGCCGGGATAGGCAACGAAAGTGTCGCCATGCCGAATGGCTCGACTGTCGGTCACCAGCCGTGTCACAGGGACATTTAAAGCCGCCAATTGCTCTTTAGCCCACCGATGGAGGGAGGTGCTCATACCTCCTCCTTCACAATAGTCGCCGGAGGCGCAATGACGTTATCCATCGGCACATCGTTCGGAACATTGAGCGCATGCAATGCCGCGCCGGTCACCTTGCTGAACACCGGTGCGGCAACCTGTCCGCCGTAGTACTCGGAACCGCTCGGATCATTTATCATTACCGCCACCACCAGACGCGGATTCGACACAGGAGCGAACCCGACAAAAGATGCGATATAGTGATTCACGTAACGACCATTTTCCAGCTTGTGCGCTGTACCTGTTTTGCCCGCCACGCGATAACCCGCAATTTGCGCCAGCGGTGCGGTACCGCCCGGCAACACGACCATTTCCAGCATGTCGCGTACCTCGTGCGCAGTATGGGCGGAAAACACCCTCGTCCCTACCGGCGGTGCATCCAGCTTGAGCAGTGAAATCGGCTTCAATTCGCCGTTGTCGGCAAAAATTGTATAGCCCCGCGCGAGTTGCAGCAGATTAACCGAGACGCCGTGTCCATAGGCCATAGTGGCCTGTTCGATGGGTCGCCATGTCTTCGGGTCGCGCAATTTTCCCAGCGCCTCACCCGGAAAATTGCTGCCGGTCGGCGCACCGAATCCGCTATCCGACAATCCTTGCCACATCGTTTCCGGTTTCATCGACAGGGCAATTTTGGCTGCACCGATATTGCTGGATTTTTGGATCACCTGTGCCACAGTCAACATTGACTCCGGTTCGGCATCATGAATCTTTCTGTTGCCCAACTGGTACACGCCATGATCGGTATCGATAACGGTGCCGGGAGTCACCTTGCCGGTTTCCAGTGCCGTCGCTATGGTAAACGGCTTCATGGTCGAACCGGGCTCGAACTCATTGGTAATGGCCCGGTTGCGCATCTCCTTACTGCCGATGCCGCTGTGATTGTTCGGGTTGTAGCTGGGATAGTTGGCAAGTGCCAGCACTTCGCCGCTGCGTGCATCGAGTACCACTACCGCGCCCGACTTGGCCCGATGCAGCCTGACCGCACTCTCCAGTTCGCGATAGGCGATATGCTGCAAATTGCTGTCCAGACTGAGCACGATATCGCTGCCGGGTTTGGGCGGGTGGAGACTGCCGGCATCTTCGACGATGTAGCCGTGGTTATCCTTGATCACCCGCTGGCTGCCGGGCTTTCCGGCGAGTTGTTTCTGCAGGGCAAACTCCATTCCTTCCTGCCCGATGTCGTCCTGTCCGGTAAATCCCAGCATCTGGGCAAACTCTTCGCCGGCAGGATAATAACGGCGATATTCGCGCTGCAACGAAATCCCCGGCAGGTGCAGGCTCATGACTTGCTCGACCTGATCGGGCGGCAACAACCTTTTGAGATAGACAAAGTCGCGCGAAGTATCGGACAGCCGGCTCTTCACTTCCGCAGTTTTCATGCCCAGAATCTGCGCCAGTTTTCTTTCTTGCCGATTATTCGCCTCAACGTCCGATGGGCTCGCCCACACCGATTCGACCGGCGTGCTGACCGCAAGGGGTTCTCCGTTGCGGTCGGAGATATTGCCGCGGTGCGCGCTTACTTCGATCACGCGGCTGTAGCGCGCCTTGCCTTTTTCCTGCAGAAAGTCATCGTGTATCCCCTGCAAATACACGCCGCGGCCAAGTAAACCTGCCAGCCCTGCCAGCAACAGCCCGAATAATACGGTGGCGCGCCATCCCGGCAATTTCGCCGTGATCTCCGATTGTGCGCTGGCCGCGTAATTCATTGTGTTGGCTTTATCCCGCTATCAGGTTTTACCCGTATGAATTGAACCTGCCCGTTCTTTGGCAATTGCATTTGCAATTTTTTCACGGCAACTTCTTCCACGCGCGCCGGCGCAGCCCAAGTGCTTTGCTCAAGTTGCAACTGCCCCCATTCCACATCCATTTGCTGCGCCTGATCCTTGTCCTTTTGCAACTCGACAAACAGCTTGCGCGCCTGGTACTGCGAGGTCACCACACTCAACGCGCACACCACCACCACTACGAGCAGCAAGACCTGGTAGGCCGGACTGATTCTGTCGACTTTGCCCACGACCTGCTTGCGAATACCTCCGATAGCGGCCTTCATCAGTGCTCAACCCTTATCGTGCCGCTATTCAACATCACTGCGCTCCGCAACACGCATCACGGCACTACGCGCACGCGGATTGGCTTGCAGTTCCGCTCCGCTGACACGCACCGCCTTGCCGATCAAATTCAGTTTTCCGGGCGGCACTTCGCTGGCGCGTATCGGCACATTGCGCGGCAATTTGTCACCCTCCGCCATATCGCGCATGTAGTGCTTCACGATGCGATCCTCCAGCGAGTGAAAGCTGATCACCACCAGGCGGCCGCCGCTTTTGAGATGTGTCACACACTCCGGCAAGACCCGCGCAAGCTCTTCGAGCTCATGGTTGATATAAATCCGTATAGCCTGAAAGGTGCGTGTCGCCGGGTTCTGCCCTGCTTCGCGGGTACGTACCGTTTTACCAACCAGCTCGACGAGTTGCCGCGTGGTTTTGATGGGTTCGATCGCGCGCGCTGCAACAATCGCCCTTGCAATCTGCTTAGCAAACCGTTCTTCGCCGTAGTCACGTATCACCTC
This sequence comes from Burkholderiales bacterium, assembly GCA_038241165.1. GTDB lineage: Bacteria > Pseudomonadota > Gammaproteobacteria > Burkholderiales > Gallionellaceae > Gallionella. The sequence goes on from JBBRFZ010000006.1 coordinate 32,421, forward strand.
CGCTAACAAGTTTTCATCCGCGGTTGCCAGCCATTGCGCCGCGGTCATTCCGCTGCTGGTATCCATGCGCATATCCAGTGGCGCATCAAAGCGAAAACTGAAACCACGAGCCGCTTCATCCAGTTGCGGTGAAGACACTCCCAAATCCAGCAGAATGCCGTCCACCTGCTCCACCCCCTGTTCGCGCAACACTTCCGCCACATGAGAGAAGCTGCGATGCACCATGATGAATTTCGCATCGGGCCACTCCTTGCCAACAGCCACAGCTGCCGGATCCCTGTCCAGCGCGATCAATTTGCCTTTCCTGCCCAGTCGCTCCAGTATCATCGCGCTATGTCCCCCGCGCCCGAATGTGCCATCCACATAGATACCATCCGGCTTGATATCGAGTGCTTCTACAGCTTCAACCAGCAAGACAGTGGTATGGGCCAAGCCCTCATGCATAAAGGCCTCTGCACAACGTAGCGAGCGAAACTGAGGCAAGGAAAAAAATAGAAAAAATCCGGAATGTGCCATTTGCACATGAGGATTTTGAGCTATTTTTTAACGCCGCATCAGCGAGCGCAGTAGTTGTGCAGAGGTCTTTCACAAGGAAAAGCCCTCCAGCTCGGGCGGCAACTCACCATCCATGAACGATAAGCTGGCTTCTTGCTGTGCCTGCCATTTCTCCCCGTCCCACAATTCGAATTTATTGCCCTGACCGACCAGCATCACGCGCTTGTCCAGCACGGCGTAGCTGCGCAAGGCAGGAGAAATCAATACGCGCCCGGCACCATCCATCACCACATCTTCGGCATAACCGATCAGGCGGCGTTGCAAGGCACGGATTTTCGGATTGAGCGCCGAGAGCTTGAGCAGCTTCTCGCGTATCGGTTGCCACTCGGGTTGCGGGTAGACCAGCAGGCATCCGTCTGCATCGGCGGTCAGCACCAGGTTGCCCGCACAATGCGCAAGCAACATATCGCGATACCGTGCCGGTATTGCGAGTCTGCCCTTGCTATCCAGATTGAGTTGCGCCGCTCCCTGAAACATCCCTAGCCTCCACTTTTTCCCACTTTTTACCACTTGAACCCACTATATTGAAAAAAAACTCAATGGTCAAGCGAAAAACGGGATTTATCTTTATAGGACAAGGAGTTAGAGCCAGAAGTTAATGAAAAACAAATATACTTAATAAATAACAGATTGCGTAAGCAAGCTAAAGGGATTTGTAATGAATGGCTGAATATCTCGGGAATTCAGGAAAAAACAGGGTGTAGGGAATAGTGAGGACAAAGCTGGTTAAATACAACTCAAAACGTATGCCCATGCATCGCGCAGTGAGTGAACTTGCAGTAATAAATATGGTGAAGCTGGCCGATAAGCCGGGTTCTGTCGTGGACAGTCATTCCTCTAGGCGTTTCGTTACCTGACGCTCAAGCAATCTACCCACAGGCGACGCGAGCAACGTCATAGCCTGCCTATTTGATCTTGCTCCGAATGGGGTTTACCCTGCCACTGATGTTGCCACCAGCGCGGTGAGCTCTTACCTCGCCATTTCAACCTTACCTGATCCGCTTGCGCGGCCATCGGCGGTGTATTTTCTGTGGCACTTTCCATCGCCTCACGGCGTCCGGTCGTTAACCGGCATCCTGCTCTGTGGAGCCCGGACTTTCCTCCCCGCACTTGCGTGCGCGGCGACTGTCTGGCCAGCTTCGTCGTGGAGTTTAACACGGCGCGGAGCTAACGCTTGTCGGCAAATACACCAGCCTGATGGGCCTGTTCATCGGCAAAATAACTGCTGCGCACCATCGGGCCGCAGGCGGCATGGCTGAATCCCATATCCTTCGCGGCTTGTTCGAACATCGTGAACGATTCCAGCGGCGCATAGCGCAACACCGGCAAATGCCCATCGGAAGGTTGCAGATACTGGCCGATGGTGAGCATGTTTACATCGTGCGCGCGCAGGTCGCGCATCACCTGCAGCACTTCTTCGTCCGTCTCGCCCAGCCCCAGCATCAGGCCGGATTTGGTCGGGATATGCGGAAAGCGCGCTTTGAAATCCCTGAGCAATTTCAGCGAGTGTGCGTAATCCGCACCGGGACGCGCCAGTTTGTAAAGGCGCGGCACGGTCTCCAGATTGTGATTCAGCACATCGGGCAGACTGGCGGACAGCGCTTCCAGTGCATCTTCCAGACGGCCGCGAAAATCCGGCACCAGAATCTCCAGACGTGTCGCGGGCGAACTGGCGCGAATCGCGCTCAGGCAATCGGCAAAATGCTGCGCGCCGCCGTCGCGAAGATCGTCCCGGTCAACGCTGGTAATGACCACATAGTTCAAGTTGAGCAGGCCTATCGAACGCGCGAGATTGGCCGGCTCACTCGCATCCGGTGGCAGTGGCTTGCCGTGCGCCACGTCGCAGAACGGGCAGCGCCGCGTGCACACGTCGCCGAGTATCATGAAGGTCGCCGTGCCTTTGCCGAAGCATTCGCCGATATTCGGACAGGATGCCTCCTCGCACACCGTATGCAGATTGTGCTCGCGCAGCATGCGCTTCACGTCGTGATAGCCCTGTCCGCTGCCGGACTTCACGCGTATCCATTCAGGTTTGCGCAGGCGTTCCTGCAACGACACAATCTTGATTGGGTTGCGCGCGGTCTTGTCTTTTCCGGTCTGCTTCGCGGGCGCGCCGTTTTGTGTAGTTGCGGTCAAACTGATTCTCCTTGCTTCATGCGACTCATCTGGCGGTCGTGCCAGCGGGTCATTATAACCAATGCGGTCATCGCGCCGATGAAGGCGAAGAACATATCCGATTGCGTATCCCACGGGTCGCCCTGCGTACCGAGGAATTCGTCCGCACCCTGACCCATCGCCAGTGCCGACCACCATTCGATCAACTCATACCACGCGCTGATCGCCATCGCCACGCAGATCGACAGGAACGCAACCGTCTTGCGACTAGTCAGGTAACCGTTGCGCAGCAGGATTTCGCGCGTCACCAGGAACGGCACGAAACCCTGCATGAAGTGGCCGATCTTGTCGTAGGGATTGCGGCCCAGCGAAAACGCATGCTCGATCCAGAACCCCAGCGGCACACGCGCGTAGGTGTAATACCCGCCCGCGATCAGCACCAGCGCATGGACGAAGATCAGCACATACAACAGCGTTGTCAGCGGAAAGCGGCGAAAGGTCGCAATCATCACGGGCAGCGCAATGAAGATCGGCGCGACTTCCATGAACCATGTGGTGCGGTCGTAGGGATGGATGGCGGAAAGCGCCATGATCAGCAGCAACGCCAGCATCGCGAGGAGCAGGGATTTTTCGCGGGTCATGGTGTTTCTCATGTTTATGGACGTTGCTCATCCGCTTTCATTTTGCAATTTTGTTTTGCGGTTTCTGAGGGTAACAAGCTCGTGAGTTGCTGGTAGCGATCAAGCGAAGGTTATACAGGCTGCGCGGCGGGATGCAGAGAATGGGATTTCGCAGTATGTGTCGCGATGCACAGCAGTAATTCAATCTGTTCCAGTTAGCGTCTATGAAGATTTCGGCGTCTCTGGTGCATTGAGGCTAATCCCCTCGTCTGCTGCAATCTCGATGATCTGTTGTTCCAGTTGCGGCAAATATTGTTCGACGATATTCCAGATCAATTTCAAATCTACACCCAGGTATTGATGTGCCAGAAAATTCCGGGTGGCGGCAATTTGCTGCCAGGGTGCATCGGGATGGGAAGACGTCAGGCTATCCGTACCAAAATCCTTAACGGCTTGACCGATAACCTCAAGGTTGCGAATGACGGCATCCTGGGTTTTGCGGTCTGCAAAGAAAGCCTTTTTGCCTGCCTGCACATATTCCTTGATCCAGCCGATGCAGTCATATATATGGCGGATATAGACAGTCCTGTCTTTGCTCACAATGGCGCAGCCTCGCCAAGAATGCGGTCTCTCAGATAGCGGTTGATGCCATCTGGGGTGAGCACATCAACCTTCTTGCCGAGGACTTTTTCAATATCCTGTTGCAGGCCGATCAAATCGAACAAGCTGCTGGTTTCCTGCATATCCACCAGAAAATCCACATCGCTGCCTTCACGATCCTCGCCGCGAACCACAGACCCAAACAGGCGAACATTGCTTGCGCCATGCTTGGCAGCAAGCGCGAGAATTTCGGTCCTTTTGCTTTGTAGTTTACTGAGTGTGTTCATCGTTTTTGAATTGTAGCCTATTGCCTAAAGTTGGTGGGGAGTGAAAAACAATTCAATTCAACACAGCCCTTTTGATCGTGCCCAATCGCCAAGGGCACGGACTTTCGTCATTGTGACGGGTAGCGTGCTACCTTACTCTTCCCAAAACCTGTAAATGTGCTTAACATGCCTCTAAGCTTGTAGCAAAAGGCCTATGGGCTTTCAACAAAGGAGTATGGCATGACCACCATTCAAATCACCCTGCCCGACCAACTGGCGCAAGAGGCACAGCGCGCCGGGCTATTGTCGTCCGCGCAACTGGAAAAATGGGTGCGCGAACAACTCAAAACACAGCACGTCAACGAACTCTTCTCGGCAATGGATCGCATGGCCGCCGTCAATGAACCGTCCCTGATGTCGCCCGAGGAAGTAGCCGCAGAGATTGCCGCAATGCGTGCCGAACGACGCGCCAAGAATTAAAGCCAATGCGGCTGGTACATTTACAGGTTGTCCCGAAAGCATGCAGGCATGGACTGTAAAACCCTGCACTTCTCCCGCCACGCTTTCGAGCGCATGTTCCAACGCGGGATAAACCCGATTGCGGTCGCGCAGCTTATTGCGGAAGCTGAAATTATTGTTGAATATCCGGACGACCGACCTTTCCCCAGCGCCTTGCTCTTGTGGTTTTACGAAAAACAACCGGTTCATGCAGTTGTCGCACGCGAATCAGCCACAGGCGATTGCCACCTGGTCACGATTTATTGGCCCGATCTTACGATTTGGGATGAGTCATTCAAGAGAAGGAGAGCATGATGAAATGCACAATCTGCAAGACCGGACAGACCCACCCCGGCACTACCACGGTCACACTGCAACGCGATAACACAGTAGTCGTCATCCGTGATGTTCCTGCGGAAATTTGCGACAACTGCGGCGAATATTATTTGAGCGAGCCTGCCGCCAGCCGCGTGTATGCAGATGCTGACGCAACCGCGCGGCGGCATGTGGAGGTTGAGATTCAGCGGTATGCGGCGTGATGCAGGATGTAGCCTGGATGAAGCGTAGCGGAATCCGGGGAGTTTGAGCGGACACTACCCCGGATTGCATCCGGGCTACCATGCTTGATTTGGATGACGGAGAGTTTCGCAACAAGCTCATTCATATTGCAGTCATTTTGTAATCTCAATGAGTGCAGGAACATCATCGGGGCAATAATTAAATGAACAAGTCGTCGGAAGAACTCCATCACCTCTAGCAATAACTATAAGGGGGCTGTAGAAAAGTCTCGCTGTTTCTCCCCAAGCATCCCCTGCCTGTGGTGATCTTGTCCATATTATTGGTATAAATTCCGCATGTTTAGGCTCTAGGTCTTTTGCTGTAGAACCATCCTTTTTGTATACAAGGTCTTTTGGTAATTGTGGCAGCTTTCCATTTATCATGATCTCTGCTTTTACGTTTCTAATGGTATTCATGGAATTATTCTTAACCATGATGCGATATTCACGGCATAGCTTTCCAGTTGGTTTCCCATATCCATCCATTTCCGGAACAAAATCCCAGAATCGTTTATGTGGATTCTTAGGATCAAAAATTATTTCTAGGAAGATTGTTTCATCTCTTGAATCAGATTTTCTAAATTGCCATTTCTTTGGAAGGATGCCATATATACATGCCAAAATACCGATTACGATTAGCAACCATCCCGACCAAGACGGAAAAAGAGGCGCGACTATATTCATGCCGCACCCAATAACAAAAGATGCGAATCCAAATACTTCAAAAGTAATTTTTTGCATATATACCTTGTCTATTGCAATAAGATATTTCGATGCCCCCTTCAGGAAGGGAAGGAAATATTAAGCCCCTAGAATTGCAATGTTCGATATGCTTTTATAGAGTCAATTTTCAATAAGCTGTTAAGGCTGGTAGCACTGACCTTCGCTGAAATATCGCTAAGGTCGCCAACATCAATACGCAGTGGGTTGTCGCCAACTGTTCTGTTGTCGATCATAATTCTGAATTCATTTTGGTAGCTGTGCCTATGTTGTTTCTTGAAGGGAATTGCATGCTCCGTGAAATCTCCGTGGAATGAATCGGGATCGTAATAGTCCACCAGTTTCATTCTTCCTGAATAACCCAGATTTTTTATTGCTTCTTTAACACGACTTATAAAGAGGGTCGCTGGGACTATAACCACATAGCTTCCAAATTTGAAATTATCCTTATGAACTTCGAGTTGCCTTTTAAGTTCTGGG
>JBBRFZ010000007.1:0-38768 GCA_038241165.1 Burkholderiales bacterium
GCCGGGGGCACCAGCGTCACCATCACCGGCACCAACTTCACCGGTGCCACCGTCGTGACCATTGGCGGTACTGCCGCCACCGGCATAACGGTCGTGAACGCCACCACGATCACTGCCACCACTCCGGCAGGGACGGCGGGGGCTAAAAACGTGGTTGTCACCACGCCGGGCGGCACCGGCACGGGAACCAATTTGTTCACCTATGTGGTGGCGCCCACCGTGACCGCGATCTCGCCGGCCAGCGGTCCGACTGCCGGGGGCACCAGCGTCACCATCACCGGCACCAACTTCACCGGTGCCACCGTCGTGACCATTGGCGGTACTGCCGCCACCGGCATAACGGTCGTGAACGCCACCACGATCACTGCCACCACTCCGGCAGGGACGGCAGGGGCTAAAAACGTGGTTGTCACCACGCCGGGCGGCACCGGCACGGGAACCAATTTGTTCACCTTTGTGGGAGTGTCCACCGTAACGGCCAGCCCGACTCTTTGCGTCAGTGACCCCAGCAACGGCGGTACTTATGCCTGGGGAGGACTGACCAATGTCGGCGCTCAGGATGGCGTATATGCAAGCGCGGGCGGTTACAACTCAAGTGTTACCGAGTATCTGAAATGCACCGGCTACGGATTCAGCATCCCGGCCGGCGCCACCATCAACGGCATCACTGTCGGGGTATGGGACTACTCGGCCAAGACCATGAGCGACCAGTCGATGGTGCTGGTCAAGACGAACGTTATTCAGACTGGCCCCCCCGGAACCAAGGATCTGGCCACGCAGACGCGATTTTCCAATGCAGATAGCCAGGTGATATACGGCAGTGCCACCAGCCTGTGGGGCAACACATGGACGCCTGCCGACATCAACAGCGCGACTTTCGGCGCAGCGTTTGCGGCGGTGCGCGGGCCGTACAACACGACGGACACCGCATACGTAGACTACATGCCGATCACTATTGACTATGTGGTGCCGCCTGCTGCTGCGGTGCTATCGATCAATCGCGCCGGAGCCAGCCCCACCAGCGCAGCCAGTGTTTCCTGGACCGTCATTTTTGACAAGAGCGTAACGGGGGTGGATGCGAGCGCCTTTACGCTGGCCGCAAGCGGTGTAAGCGGTGCCTTTATTACGACGGTGACGGGCAGCGGAACAACCTGGACGGTGGCCGCCAACACCGGCATAGGCGTCGGCACGCTCGGCCTGAATCAGACCGGCTCCGGTTCGGTGAGCCCGCCCTTGAGCGGTACTTTCACCGGGCAGGTATACACCATCACTTCCACCCCCGCGCTGGCCGAATACCGCATGGACGGGAACTGGACAGACTCTTCCGGCAACGGCTACGACGCTACCGCGATCCAGGCTACGATCGGTACGGGGCTGCCGGGGCCGGCCTATACATCGGGCAGCAATTCCACGTGCAGTTACGGACAGTTCGGTCTGGTCACGACGCCCTTGCGCTACGCACAATTGCCTACAGCGATTAACACCGCATGGAGCTCCGATTTCACGATGACGGCATGGATACGTTCAACCAATGTGGGTAAAATCGGGCAGCGCATTGTTGTGCGCGACGACAACGGCGACGGGTGGGCGCTGAGCCTGTCCGACGCCGTTGCCGGGCCGCTCCGGCTGTTTAACCGGGGCATCAGCTATACCTGTATCAGTGGCGGCACGTGCAGCGGCGTCATACTCGACACACCGGCGGTCATCACCAGCAACGCATGGTATTTCGTTGCTGCCGCCGTCGATTTGACCAACAAAAACGTCACGCTTTATGTCTACGACACGGCAGGCGCGCAACAGGCCAAAGCCAGCGCTACCTTCACCGGGACGTGGGCTGGCACCGGGCCTACCGCGATCGGCGACGAAACCTCGGCATCGGCGGAAAACACACTCAACTTCAACGGAAATATCGACGAGGTGCGCGTCTACCAAAAAGTTTTGAGCCAGAATGCTGTGGAAGCGATTCGGACGCAAACCCGTCCATGTGCCGTCAACGTGCCGGACCATCTTCTTATCGAGCACGATGGCACGGCAATCTCATGCTCTCCCGAAACCGTGACAGTCAAGGCCTGCGCAAACGCAGACTGCTCGTCCACATATACCGGCGGTGTCAGCGGTAACCTCACCGCAGGCAGCAATAGTGTGGCGTTCAGCATTTCCAGCGGAAGTTCACAAACAACGGTCTCTATCCATATGCCCTCCGATTCCGCGGCGGCGGATCCACAGACCGTCAGGCTGGGTACCAGTTCGGTGTCTCCGGCACCCTCGGACACAAACAGTACCTATTGCAGCAAAAGCGGCGGCACGCCGAACAACACCACGGCCTGCGACATGGGCGTGTACAAGGCAGGATTTCTCTTCAACGTACCGGCTTTAACTTCCGGCACGGCCAGCGGCACTGTCAATGTCAGTGCAGTACGTTCGAGCGACAGCACTACCTGCGTACCGTTATTCAAGAGTGTGACGCGCACAGTAGCTTTCTGGGGTAATTATCAAAACTCTGCTACCGGCACGCTGCCGTTACAGGTCAATGGCAGCAACATCGAAACTACTGCTACACCTGCCTATACCTCTACAGCCTCGCTGGCATTCAACAATAGCGGTGTGGCGGCGTTGACATCGGTGCAATACGACGATGTCGGCCTGATGAAACTCAATGCTCGTTATGTTGGCAGCACTTTAAACACTCCGCCTGATGGCGGCATGAGCGTGCTGGGCTCTGGTACTTTTGTGGTGAAACCGGCGGGGTTCGTGCTGTCCGGAATCAAGCGCACCAGCGACGGTACAGCCAATCCTGCGGCTGCCAATGCCGCGGGCACGGCCTTCGTCAAGGCAGGAGAACAGTTTTCCGTTACGGTGACGGCGAAAAACTCACTTGGCGACACCACACCGAACTATGGGAAGGAGTCTACTCCGGAAAGCGTGAAGCTGACGTCCGCGCTGGTCGCTCCCAGCAGCGGGCACGATCCGGGAGTGATCGGAACATTCGGTGCGTTCAGCAATGGCGTAGCGACTGCCGATGGCGTAACTTTGCTGCCGGACGGTGTAACGACTAGCACGCCATTTACCTGGAATGAAGTCGGCATCATCACGCTGACCCCGAGCGTGGGCGACGGCGATTATCTCGGTGCAGGTGACGTTACCGGTACAACCAGCGGAAAAGTCGGTCGCTTCTATACCGCACAACTCGGCTTGTCTGCGGGATCCATCACCAATCGCTCAGACTTATGTCCGGCGGCTCCAAACTGTCCTTCCAGTTTTACTTACATGGGTGAGCGGATGGATGCTGTGTTCACTCTTTCCGCACTGGCGCTGGACGGAACGACTCCGCTCCAGAACTATAATTATTCGGCCACACCAGCCGACAATTTTGCCAAGTTCGATCCGACGGCGACAGGTAATCCTTTGGTGTTCGGTGCGATTGATAGCGCAGCAACACGAACTTCATTGTCTGCAAGGCTGGATACATCATTGACCGCAACAGGTAATTTCGTGAATGGAAATGGCACGGCAAGTATTTCTGCACCTCTGACGGTCAGTCGTAATGCAGCGGCAGATGGCCCCTACACTGTGCTGGACATAGGCATCGCTCCGGTAGATGGAGACGGCGCAACAACTGTCTATGACATCGACACAGTAAATGCCGTAGCGGGGGCCAACAATCACACCAAGGTTGGAACCACTGAAATGCGTTTTGGCCAAACAAAGTTGTCCAATGCATATGGCGCCGAGATGTTGCCGTTGCCGATGACCGCCGCCGTGCAGTATTGGAATAACACAAACTGGGTGACCAGCACGACCGATAGCGTCACCAACCTTGCGCTTGGCGTGGTGGCTGGCAGCTATCAACGCAAAACCGGCGGCACATGGACAGTGACGCCACCGGCAAGCGGCACAGTGTTGGCGGGCGTGTTGAACTACACGTTGTCCAGCGGTGGTGGGACGGGGAACGTGGATATCCAGACCAACACGCCAACCTATCTGCCCATCAGCAAGGGGCGGGCCACTTTCGGTGTGTACAAGGGCGCGAACGAGTTTATTTACCTGCGCGAAAACTATTGATGTGGAGAGCACATCAATAGTTTCAGTGAAGACTCGCGCGCTGCGCGATACGTCGGAACTAAAACCAATGCTGCGATCCGCTTTTGTAATTTCAGTGAGGCTAAAGCGCATTGCGAATTAATGCAGAACTAAAGCAACAGCGTAAATTGTCGCTTAATAGTTATAATGAAACCCCTGAAACCCCTGAAACCCCTGAAACCCCTGATGCATGTAGTAGATTAAAACATTGTGCAACTTCACTGAAAAGTGAAGGTCGTTTAGATCAATCCTATAAAAAGTCATTGACTCCAGTGAGTTATTGAATTAATTTCACGTTAATTATGAAATTGTCGCTATTTTCTTCTTTGATTAAGCCCAAAAGCCACGATGCTGGCTGGTTTGCCATCAGTTTGGCGGAGCATGGTATTTGTCTGGCAGAAATCAAGTTTGCCGGGGTAATGCCTTGCGTGGTGCGCTGCGAATATCACGAGACCGGTACGATAACTGCCGATTCATTGGAAAAGCTGCGCCGCGAGATGGATATCGGCGCTCACGATGTCACGACGCTCCTGGCACCCGGCGAATACCAGATGTTGCTGGTCGATGCGCCCAATGTGCCTACCGATGAGATGAAGAACGCGGTACGCTGGAAAATCAAGGATGGTTTGAACTACCACATCGACGATGCCACCGTGGACATGGTGCGTATTCCGGCCAGCAAATATGCTTCGGGACGTCCGCAATCCCTGTATGCGATTGCGGCGTCGAACAGCATTATCCAGGAGCGCATCAGATTATTTGATGAGGCGAAAATCAAACTGGATGTGATCGATATTCCCGAAATGGCGCAGCGCAATATCGCTGCACTGTTTGAAGGTGATGACCGCGCGCTGGTTGTGTTGGCATTCGATGATTATGGCGGCCTGATGACGTTTTCTGCAGGTGGCGAATTGTACTTGTCGCGCCGTATCGAAATAGGTGTCGGGCAATTGCTGGATGCCGATGAAAATTTGCGCAAGCAATACCGGGATCGCGTCGAAACAGAATTGCATCGCTCGCTGGATTATTTTGACCGCCAGTATAATCAGTTGCCGGTAGACATGGTGCTGGTTTGTGTGCCGGAAAGGACAGGTTTGGTGGAGTTTCTGGATTCCGAACTTGATACGAAAGTACAGAAACTGGACTTGTCGCAGGTGATGGACATTAGTGCCGTACCTGCACTTGCAGATAGCGAATTCGTTGTGCGCGCATTGACAACGCTGGGTGCGGCACTGCGCCAGGAAAGCCACGTGCTATGAGCCAGCAGATCAATCTGTTCAACCCGATTTTCATGAAGCAGCGCAAGTATTTTTCGCTGCTGACGATGTTGCAGGCGTTGGGCATGATCATCGCTGGCTCCCTGATTTTTTATGGCTATGCGATTTATCAGGTCGACCAGCTTAAGCGGCAATCGGAAGAAAACACCAAACGCTACAATGCCGAGCAGACGCGTTTGGCAGGCGTTGTGGCGGAGTTTTCCCCGCAGCGTTCCATTCAACTGCTGCAGAATGAAGTGCAGCGTTTGGGCAAGCAGGTCGCCGAACAGAATCGGATAATCGAGACACTGAAATCCGGTGCGGTGGGCAATACCACCGGCTATTCGGAATACATGCGTGCTTTTTCCCGCCAGGTGGTGCATGGCTTGTGGCTGACCAGTTTCAAAGTGACAGGGGATGCCGCGCAGATCAGCCTGAGCGGCGGAGTGGTTGATCCGGAATTGTTGCCTGCCTATATCCAGCGCCTGGGCAGTGAGAGCATCATGAAGGGCAAGACTTTCTCTACCTTGAAGATGCAGCAATCCAAGGCAGATGAGGGTGGGGCCGGCAAGGCCACAGCTTCCCCGACACACCGATATATTGAATTCACATTGTATTCCAGCCCCAACAAAGAGGCCGAAAAATGAAACAATATTGGGAGCGGGCCAGCGCCGCGTTAAACGATATGTCTTTGCGCGAACGCACGATGATTTTCATCGCCACCGCCTTTGTCGTGATTTCCCTGATCAATGTGACATTGCTTGATCCGTTGCTGGCCAGGCAAAAATTATTGTCGTCCAAGGTGGAACAGCGGCAGGAAAAAATGAAAGAATTGCAGGCACAGATTCAGAGCATGTTGCAGGCAAAAAAAGACGAGGAACATTCGCCGTTGCGCGGCCGCATGGCGGAGCTCAAGCAGCAGTTGCAGGAACAGGACAACTATCTGCAAAGCCGCACGGACCGCCTGGTCGAGCCGGACAAGATGGCAGACTTGTTGAGAAAGGTGCTGGATAAAAATGGCAGTCTGCAACTGGTTGAACTGAAGACCTTGCCGGTGAGTCTGCTGATTGAGCAGCCCAGGGGTTCGGCAGCGATTCCGTTGGACAGTCAGGCGGGATCACAAAAGCAAATATTCAAACACGGTGTGCAAATCACTGTGCGCGGCGATTACCTGGATTTGATACGCTACTTAACCGCGCTGGAAAAAATGCCCGAACAGATGTTTTGGGGGGAGGCAAGCCTGAGTGTGGAAAAATATCCCGATTCATTGTTTACATTGACCCTGTACACATTAAGTCTGGATAAAAACTGGTTGGCAGTATGATGGGCGTAAATCAGCATACAGAACACATAATGCGGATGAATGGCGCGGGTGCACTGAGGTCGTTCATGCGCGCCGGAGTTTTCTGTTTCCTGTCAGTAGTGTTTTTTCCTGTGCATGCAGAGAATTTGCCCGACCCGACTCGCCCACCGGCAAGTATTTTTGTGCACGCTGCGGGAACAGGAGTCGCTCGAAGGGCAAAACCATCGACCGGTTTGCATTCGATCATCATTTCCCAGAAGCGCCGCGCGGCGATTATTGACGGAAAAACCGTGGAGTTGGGTGAGAAGCTTGGCAACGCCAGGCTGGTTGAAGTCAATACGGGTAGCGTCGTGTTGCAGCGTGGGAAGAACAGGCAGGTGTTGACGTTGTTCCCCGGTGTGGAAATCACACGCATGGAAATGCCTGGCAAGGGATCAGTAAAAATGGAATCATCAAGCAATGAAGCACAGGTTGAACAGTCATCATCGGCAAGCAAAGACGAGTCAGATAAACGAGAATCGGCGTCGGCTACGCACGATGAAAAATTATTGACCGTGCACCCGAAGGAGGAAAAATGAGAATAACGTTTGCTTTGCATAGCCAATCGGCTAAGTCACCTAAAGACGGTGACATAAGCCGCTGGTTAGCTTTGCATAGCCAATCGGCTAAGTTACCTAAAGACGGTGACATAAGCCGCTGGTTATTGCTGGGGGTGCTGCTGTTGGCAGGTTGTGCTACTTCGCGCAGCAACCATCAGGTGGCAGATTCGATTCAGCACGAAATGAATCAGGCTGTGCAGAATAGCGCACAACCAAGCAAATCGGACGAGGTGAATAATGCCTTGCTGCCACCGCTTGCAATGGGAATGCCCAAGGTGGACAGCAAATCGCTGGACACGAAATTCGATCTGACCGTGAACAATACGCCGGCCACCCAGGTGTTTATGTCGATCGTGGCAGGCACACGTTACAGCATGTTGCTCAATCCCAATGTGAAGGGCAATATTTCCCTGAATCTTAAAAATGTGACGGTATTCGACGCGCTGGAAGCGATACGCGAGATATATGGCTACGATTACAAGATAGACGGCTCCCGAATTTATATACAACCGCTGACTCTGCAGACGCGGATCTTCCAGGTTAATTATCTTACCGGGCAACGCGACGGTGAATCATCCCTGAGAGTAACTTCAGGTTCGGTGTCGGATAGCCCGAGCACAGGCACCAACGGCACCAATGGCACCACAACCACTACTCAGAGCGGAGGTTCGGACCAGCGCTCGGCCGAAAGCAGCAAGGTAACCATGTCCAGCAAGTCCGATTTCTGGGGTGAGCTGCAAAGATCGCTGGCCGCCATCGTTGGCAATGGCCAAGGACGCAGCGTGGTGATCAGCCCGATGTCGGGCGTGATTGTTGTGCGTGCGATGCCTGACGAATTGAGGAATGTCTCCGCTTACCTCAAAGCATCACAGATTTCCGTCGATCGGCAGGTGATTCTGGAAGCCAAGATCGTCGACGTACAATTGAACAACAGCTTTCAATCCGGTGTGAATTGGGGGGCGTTCAAAAGCAGCCCCAACAGTCTGACTTCTGCCGGCGTACTCTCGTCAGGCAGCAGTCTTGCGCCTATCGGGTCCGGATCGTTAACCAACGGCTTGGTATCGGCTATCCCGGGCGTCAATCTGGCCGTGGCGGCGGCTACCGCTACGGGTCAGAATGCGGGCTCATTGTTCGGTCTGGCATTTCAAACCAGCAACTTTGCCGCACTGTTGAATTTCCTGGAGTCGCAGGGCGACGTGCATGTTCTGTCCAGTCCGCGCATAGCCACGCTGAACAATCAGAAAGCCGTGCTCAAGGTCGGCTCGGATGATTTCTTTGTCACCAACGTGTCATCCACCACCAACACTTCGGGACTCACGACAAGCAGCACCCCGAACGTCACATTGCAACCGTTCTTTTCCGGTATCGCACTGGATGTCACGCCGAGCATCGATGAGAACGGAGAGATCATATTGCATGTGCATCCTTCCGTCAGTCAGGTCAGCACGGTCAACAAGACCATTAATCTGGGCACTTCAGGCGGTTCGATCACCATGCCGCTGGCTTCCAGCTCGGTATCCGAAACCGACAGCATCGTGCGCGCGCGCGATGGCCAGATCGTGGCGATCGGCGGCTTGATGCGCCAGGCCGCATCCAACGACAATTCCGGTTTGCCGGGCTTGCCCAAGTCACTGTTCGGCCAGACCAACCAGACCAGCGAGAAACGCGAACTGATCATCCTGCTGAAACCGACCATCGTTGACAGTGGCAAGGACTGGTCGGATGACATCACGCACAGTCGTGATCGGTTCAACGGGATGATGGGGACGCAAGCTAACCCCTGATATGTATCTACACCACTTTGGCCTGCGCGAATCGCCATTCAGTCTGACTCCGGACACCAGTTTTTTCTTCGCCTGTTCGAGTTATCAGGAGGCGCTCAATACCCTGCTGGTGGCGGCTCGAAACGGAGAGGGTTTTATCAAGATCACCGGCGAGGTGGGCAACGGCAAAACCCTGCTGTGTCGAAAATTTCTCGCCACGCTCAATCAGGGTCGGCAATCCACCACACCGATCGGTACCCAGGATCAGGCCGTTCCCGCGCCAGTTGTACCGCGCTTTATCACTGCCTATATTCCCAATCCCTATCTTGAACCGAACAGTCTGTTGATGGCGCTGGCGGAAGAATTTCGCGTGCCGCTGGAAAAATCGACCGACCAATACCAGCTGCTGAAAGGTTTGACTCACTCGCTGCTGGAATGTGCGCGCAACGGCCAGCGCGCATTGCTGTGCCTGGATGAGGCACAGGCAATGCCGCTGGAAAGCCTGGAGGTATTGCGCCTGCTCACCAATCTCGAAACCGAAAAGCGCAAACTGTTGCAGGTTGTGTTGTTCGGTCAGCCGGAGTTGAATGAACGCCTGAAACACCATTCAGTACGCCAACTGCGCCAGCGCATCAGCTTTCAATACGACCTGCGAGGCTTGCGCAAAAATGAATTGGAGCGCTATTTGCGCCATCGCCTGGCCGTTGCCGGATTTACGGGTGAAACATTGTTCAGTGAACGGGCAGTATCGAAGCTGCACCGTATAACCGGCGGCACGCCGAGGCTGGTAAACATCATCGCCCACAAGGCATTGATGCTGGCATTCAGCGATGGCAGGCAGCAGATAAATACGATGCATATCCGTGATGCGGCGGCAGACACGCCCGAAGTGAGCCGTGACTGGTTGCCCTGGGCAGTGGCGTTGACCGGTGGGGCGGTGATCATTTCGTTGGGCATTGCGTGGGCGTGGTTTGGGAAAATGGGGCTGCAATGAGCGTCATCAACCAGGTGCTCAACCAGCTCGAGCAGCGCGGAGCGCATACTGCCGCGGAGCAAACCATGGTGCGCGCCGTGCCGCAGGCCAGACGCAACTTCAGCTTGCCTTTGCTGGCATTTTGTTTGGTGCTGGTGGCAGGGGTCGCAGTATGGCAATGGCTCCATACACGCAAGCCCGATGCCGCAGCGAGTGCTGCGCCAAAATCCATGCAGGGACTGCAGCAACCCGCAGTCGCAGTCAATAATCCGGGTGCTCCAGAATCCGGGAAATTGACACCGCAGCATCAGGTTGCTGAGACCGGGGTACCGCTATCGGCTGTTCCGGCCGCCAATATGCCTGCTTCGCAACTGAGCTTTGAGTTGAGCACGGTTTCGCTTCCTTCCACCATTCCGCATACTTCGGCGAAGCCGGCCGCAAAGCGGGTGCACAAATCAGCCAGGAAAAAAGTCGGGAAGGTAGCCGGGACCCCGCCAGTAAAAACATCAAATGCAGAAGTTATTGTTTCAATCCCGGACGGTGCCTTGCCGATGAAACAAATCAGCCCGGAGCAACAGGCCGATGCGGAATATCGCAAGGCGTCCGCGTTAATGCAGCAGGGACACATCGCCGATGCCATATCCGGGTACGAGGCGGCATTGCGCCTGGATGCGGGTCATGATGAGGCGCGGCAAGCGCTGGTTGCCTTGCTGCTGCAAAGCAAACAGGGCAAGGATGCTGAACGCGTGTTGCAGGAAGGGCTTAAAAGCGAACCCGATCATACCGGTTTCACCATGATGCTGGCGCGCCTGCAGGTGGAGCGCGGCGCGGTTGCGGAAGCCATTGCGACACTGGAAAAGACTTTGCCATACGGCAATTCCCAGGCCGGTTACCAGGCATTTCTGGCGGCTCTGTTGCAACGCCAGAATCGCAATGACGAGGCGATTGCACATTATCAGGTTGCGCTGCAACTTGCCCCGAACAACGGCATCTGGCTGATGGGTTACGGGATTTCCCTGCAGGCCTTGAAGCGTAATGCCGATGCCAAGGTTGCTTTCCAGCACGCCCTCGATACCCGGACACTCAATCCGGATTTGCAGGCCTTTGTACAGCAAAAACTGAAGGCACTCTGAAAAACGGTTGCCGTCATTCAGTGATTTTATGGTGGTCTGACCTATAACCAGTAACCAAGTCGGGATGAAGTCCGGTTTTCAGGTGCTGCCCGAATGCGGCAATGTTCTAGCCACCACCCATGCACTGATTTGAATCGCGCCTCTTTTTGAAGCGGCATCGGCAAGTGCATTCAGGCTGGCACCCGTAGTCAGTACATCATCGACCAGAGCAACCCGTTTCCCGGTCAGATCCATATTGCAAAAAAATGCATTGCGCATGTTTTTCTTGCGTTCTTTCCACGGCAAGATGGATTGGGGAGGCGTGTCGCGTACCCGTTGACAGGTGTTGGGCAACAGTTCGATTTTAAGCTCGCGTGCAACGGTTGCGGCCAGCAACAGCGACTGATTGAAGCCGCGTTCGCGCAATTTTGCGGGATGCAGCGGCATGGCGATGACGTAATCCGGCAAACAGCTTTGATCGATACGCTGTACCAGCTTTTTCGCAAAGGTGTGCGCCAATGCCAGTTGTTCCCCGTATTTCATGCCCTGTATCAGCTTGTCGAGCGGGAACGAATAGCCGAATACGGCCGTAGTGCGGCCGAATAGCGGGGGCTGAGTCAAACAATGCCCGCACACTTCGCCGCCGGGTGTCGGCAATGCGCAGACCGGGCAATGCGGTGCGTCGAAATAGGGCAGGGTGGCATCGCATGCGGCGCACCAAAGTCCGTCATTGCTCATGGTGCAGCACAGCACACAGGGTTGTGCTGGCAGGAATTGCTTAATCCCTGTGCGAATGTTCAGAAAATCAGCGCTTAAAATTGACAAGCTATCGCCCTTTCAAGGATGATACGGCCCTGTCCAACCACAACACATTGTGACAGTCCGTGAGCGATTGCGATACGCGCGGGCCTGTCATTTGAGGCAAACGCATCATACCGAACATATTGAACTCTATGAACACACAAACCATAGCATTCCACCGTCCTGCCAATTCAACCGGCAAACAACCCGCTGCTCCAAAACGCTGGAACGTGGCAGAAGTGGAAGATCTGTTCAAGCTCCCGTTTGCGGATTTGTTGTTCCGCGCACAGCAGGTGCACCGCGAGAAGTTCGACCCGAATGCGGTGCAGCTCTCCACGCTGCTGTCGATCAAGACCGGCGGCTGTTCGGAGGACTGCGGGTATTGCCCACAATCAGCTTTCCATTCGACGGGTGTCGAGAACAGGAAGATGCTGGAACTGGATGTGGTTGTCGCCGCGGCGCGTGCCGCACAGCAAAACGGCGCGGACCGGTTTTGCATGGGTGCGGCATGGCGCGAACCCAGCGATGAGGATATGGCCAGCGTGGTGGAAATGGTCAAGGCGGTGCGGGATCTGGGTATGGAGACCTGCGCCACGCTCGGCATGTTGAATGACAAGCAGACCGAACAATTGCGCAGCGCCGGGCTGGATTACTACAACCACAACCTGGATACCTCGCCCGAGTTTTACGGTGACATCATCAGTACGCGCGATTACCAGGACAGGCTGGACACGCTGGAGCGGGTGCGCAAAGTCGGCATGCATGTGTGTAGCGGCGGCATCGTCGGCATGGGCGAGAACCTGACTCAGCGCGCCGGTCTGATCGCACAGTTGGCCAATCTGGAACCCTACCCCGAGAGTGTCCCGATCAACAATCTGGTCAAAGTCGAGGGCACACCGCTGGCACAGACCGAGGACCTCGATCCGCTGGATTTTGTGCGCACCATTGCGGCCGCGCGCATCACCATGCCGACTGCGCGGGTGCGATTGTCGGCAGGCCGTTCACAGATGTCGGATGCGATACAGGCACTGTGTTTTCTCGCCGGCGCGAACTCGATCTTTTATGGTGAGCAACTGCTGACTACCGGCAATCCCGAGGCAGAACGCGATCGGGCCCTGCTGGATAAGCTGGGGATGTATCCTTTTGCCGAAAACCATTAGAAAATGTAGGTTGGGTTCAACAAAGTCACGCGATTCTCTACGCGGTAAACCGCGTGAGAAATCGTCAGAGCGCAGCGTAACCCAACGATGCGCATGTTGGGTTACGGCAAAAACCGCGCCTAACCCAACCTACAAAACCTATGCCATTTTCCGAACTTCAATCTGAATTGAACGAACGCGCCGCACTCGGCCTGCTGCGCCAGCGGCGCATGCTGCAAAGCCCGCAAGCGCCGCACATCACGGTTGACGGTACATCATATCTGTCATTTTGCAGCAACGATTACCTGGGTCTGGCCAATCATCCGCAGCTGATCGCCGCCCTGCAGCAGGGCGCGCAGCAACATGGCGTGGGGGCGGGCGCCGCGCATCTGGTCAGCGGGCACGGCGCAGCGCATCACCAGTTGGAGCAAGAACTTGCGGCCTTCGTCGGGAAACCAGCCGCACTGTTGTTCTCCACCGGATATATGGCAAATCTGGGTGTCGTGCAGGCGCTGGTCGGCAAGGGCGATACGGTGTTCGCCGATAAATTCAACCATGCTTCGCTGAACGACGCGATGCAGTTGTCCCGCGCCAAAGTAAAACGCTACCGCCACAATAACATGGCGCAGTTGGCAGGATTATTGGAGCAATGCGATAACACCACCACGATCAGTCGTCGTGAGCAGGGCGAAATGCACGGAGCCGCGCAACAGACTGATCGCGGTGTTGGGCGCAAACTGGTGATCACCGATGCAGTGTTCAGCATGGATGGCGATCTTGCGCCGTTGCCTGAATTGCTGGCCTTGTGCGAGCAACACGATGCGTGGCTGCTGATCGATGACGCACACGGCTTTGGTGTGCTGGGCGCGCAGGGACGGGGCTCGCTGGCTCATTTCGGCATCGCGTCGGAACGCGTGATCTGCATGGCGACGCTGGGCAAGGCGGCGGGCGTATTCGGCGCATTCGTCGCGGCGGAACAGGTGGTGATCGACACGCTGGTCAACCATGCGCGCAGCTATGTGTACACGACTGCCACACCGCCGGCACTGGCAAGCGCGCTGCTGGAGAGCCTGCAACAGATAGCCAATGGTGACGAGCTGCGCGGACACCTGCAGCGCCTGATCGCGCAGTTGCGCAGCGGTCTGCGCGGCCTGCCATGGTCCCTGATGCCATCCGCAACGGCGATCCAACCGTTACTGGTCGGCGGCAATCAGGCGGCGTTGAAGCTGAGCGAAAAGTTGCGTGATCGCGGCATCTGGGTTGCGGCGATACGCCCGCCCACCGTGCCGCAGGGTACGGCGCGCCTGCGCATCACCCTGTCTGCGGCGCATCGCGCAACGGATGTGACACGGCTGATCGAAACTCTGCATGAGCTTGCACGTTAAGCACTATGAATATGCGGGTACGGGGGGCAGCGGCACGCCGCTGTTGCTGATCCACGGTTGGGGCATGCACGGCGGCATGTGGGGCGATGTTCCGGAAAAACTCGCGCAGCATTTCCCCGTGATGGCGGTCGATTTGCCCGGGCATGGACTCAGCACCGGCGGCAAACAACACTTCGCATTGGATGCCATCGTTGACGCACTGTCCGAACAATTCAGAGGGCCGCTGACGCTATGCGGGTGGTCGCTGGGCGGGCAGATCGCAATGCGCTGGGCGATGCGCGAACCGGCGAAAATAAAACGTCTGGTGCTGGTATCGAGCACGCCTTGCTTTGCCGAACGCAACGACTGGCCGTTCGCCATGCCGCAACAAACTCTGCTTCAATTCGCGGCCGATCTGGAAAAGAATCACGCCGCGACGCTGCGCAGATTCCTCGGGCTGCAGGTGCGCGGCAGTGAAGGCGAGCGGGAGTTGCTGGCGACTCTGCGCACAAGTCTGGCCAGCCACGGCGAGCCGAATCCGGATGCACTGCGGGGCGGGCTGGAGATATTGCGCGATCTGGATCTGCGCGATGCATTGCCGAAAATAAAACAGCCCACCCTGGTCATTGCAGGAGAACGCGACAGGCTTACCCCGCCGCAGGCCTCCCATTACCTGGCGCAGGCCATGCCGAACGCGCATGTGGTGGAGATCAAGGGTGCGGCACATGCGCCTTTCCTGTCGCACCGCGAGGAGTTCGAGAAATTGGTGTTGGATTTTATGGAAGAGAAACAGGCATGAACGGATTTGAAATAGATAAACGCGAAGTGCGCCGCGCCTTCAGCAGGGCAGCGACCGACTACGATGCCGCCGCCGTGCTGCAACGCGAAGTGTGCATGCGAATGCTGGAGCGGCTGGAATATATCAAACTGCAACCGGAACGCATTCTGGATGCGGGCAGCGGCACCGGCTGGGGCACGCGCCGCCTGACGCAACACTATCCTTCCGCGCAGATGATCGCGTTGGACATCGCCAGTGGCATGTTGCAGGCTGCGCGCGGACATTCAGGCTGGTGGCAAAAGTTGTTCAGCGGAGCACGGCAATTGCAGGTGTGTGGCGATATGGAAGCGCTCCCGCTGGCGGCGAACAGTCTCGATATGGTGTGGTCCAACCTTGCGGTGCAGTGGTGCAACGATCTGCCGGCCACGTTTGTCGAACTGCATCGTGTGCTCAAAGTGGACGGTCTGGTGATGTTCAGCACATTTGGCCCGGATACGCTGAAAGAGCTGAGACGGGCGTTCAACGGAGTGGACCAGCACAACCATCTCAGCCGTTTTGCCGATATGCACGACATCGGCGATATGCTGGTGCAGGGTGGATTTGCCGAACCGGTGATGGATATGGAATACATCACGATGACTTACGACGATGTGCGGGGTGTGTTGCAGGACCTCAAGGCGATCGGCGCTCACAATGCCACAACCGGACGAGCCCGCGGGCTGATGGGAAAAAATACCTGGGCACGCCTGGTGGAAAATTACGAAAGCCTGCGCAGCAACGGCAAGCTGCCCGCGACTTTTGAGGTGGTGTACGGCCATGCTTGGAAGCCGCAGCCGAAACAGACAGCGGACGGGCGCGCCATTATCAAGACTTCGTTCAAATTGAAATGAGCTACTTTCTCACCGGCGTCGGTAAGGCGCTTCAAAGCGATTAACCCGGATTCGCCTTAAACCATGAAAATCGATTTAGCCACAGAGATCACAGAGCACACAGAGAAAACCGCCGCACTTCTCTGTGATCTCTGTGTGCTCTGTGGCTTGAGGGTATTGACTTGAATTACTTTGTGACCGGAACCGACACCGGCGTCGGCAAAACACTGATCAGCTGCGCGCTGCTGCAGGGCTTCGCCGCGCAGGGCAAGCGTGTGATCGGCATGAAGCCGGTAGCGGCAGGATGCGATGCGGATGGTTACAACGATGATGCCAAGTTGTTGCGCGTGGCGAGCACGGTGCCGCTTGGCTACGAACAGGTGAACCCATATTGTTTGCGCGAGGCCATCGCGCCGCATATCGCGGCGCGCAACGAGGGCGTATGCATCGAGTTGCCTCGCATCCTCGCCGCGTATCGCGAGTTGGCCGCGCAGGCTGACGTGGTGATTGTCGAGGGCGCGGGCGGCTTGCTGGTGCCGCTGAATGCGCAACAGGACAGCGCGGATTTGGCAAAAGAGCTGGATCTGCCGGTGATACTGGTGGTGGGCATGCGCCTGGGTTGTCTGAATCATGCGCTGCTCACGGTGGAGGTGATCGCCGCGCGCGGCTTGGTACTGGCGGGCTGGGTTGCCAATGTTGTCGATACCGACATGGCGCCGATCGAAGAAAATGTTGCCGCGCTTCGGCAGCGTATCAGTGCACCGTTGCTTGGCGTGATGCCTTTCATGACGCAGACGGATGCGAGAGCGGCGGCGGGTATGCTTGATTTGAAAATGCTTGAAAATAGGGATTAGGGATTTTTTTGTAGGAGCACCAAAGGTAGGCAATCCGCTATCGGCTAAAGCCAATGCGGAATTGACACCGGGCCATGCCCGCGATGTATCATTGTTCGCGGACTTCACCCGCAAGGAGTACACCAAAGGCAGGCAATCCTCTACGCAACAAGTTGCGTGTGGAATTGACACTGGGCTAAAGCCCCAACAACACATGCAGGGCCCGCTCCTGCAAATTCGATTACCCCATGCTCGCAGATTGCTTGAGCTATAAGTTTCCAGAGGACGAACAATGAATCTTACAAACATGATACCCAGATTATTGTTCCTGCTGTTGATAGGGCTGCTGGCCGGTTGCGGAAAACAAGCGCCCACCGGCCATTTTCATGCGAGCGCCGTCGGCGACAGATTCGCACATGCCGATTTCCACCTGACTGATCAGAACGGGAAGCCGCGCAGCTTGAGTGATTTCCGCGGCAAAGTCGTGCTGATAGATTTTGGCTATACCCATTGCCCGGATGTGTGTCCCACCATGCTGGCCGGCTATGCACAGACGCTGCACCTGCTTGGTAAGGATGCGGACCGGGTACAGGTCCTGTTCGTCACGGTCGATCCTGAACGCGACACCCGCGAGTTGCTGGCGAAATTCGTGCCCGCCTTCGATCCACGGTTCCTGGGTCTGTACGGTGACGCGAAGGCGACCGCAGAAGCGGCAAAAAATTTCGGCGTTTCCTACCAGAAGCATCCGACCAAAACCGGCTATACCATGGACCATTCGACGTTCGGCTACCTGGTCGACACCCACGGCAGGGTGCGCCTGATGGCCGGCGAAATGGAGTCGGCGGACTGGCTGGCGCACGATATACGGCTGCTGTTGACAAGCGGGTATTGAGCGGCTGAGGTATCATCAACACATCTAATAATCAACCAGCCTGGATAAAGTCGTAATGAAAATTCTGTTGACGGCTGAGTATTTGCAGCACCCTGTGATGATGCCTGTTGTCCGTTGTTCTGCGCGGGGCGAAGATGTGTGTTCCGGCACGATTGAAATCAGGCGGTGTCTCTGAATGGCTGAAGCAAGCGGAGAATTCATGAGCAATAAACTGCTCGTATTGTTGCGCGAATCGCGCTGGATATTGCTGGTTGCCTGCGCACTGTATTTCACCGTTGCGCTATATGGCTACAATCCGGCCGACCCGGCCTGGTCGCATAGCGTTACTGGTGCGCATATCACCAACCCGGGCGGGGTTCTGGGCGCGTATCTTGCCGACCTGTTGTTTTACCTGTTCGGATTTTCTGCCTGGTGGTGCGTACTGTTTCTGCTGCAACGGGTCTGGGCGGGATACCACCGGCTGCGTGTCGACAGCATCTTCTCCAAACGTTCCCTGCTGGTTTCGCTCGCCGGTTTCGCCGCGCTGTTGCTGTCAAGCAGTGCACTCGAATTTCTTCGTTTGTATACGATGAAGGTCGCGTTGCCACTGGTGCACGGCGGGATGTTCGGCGAGATATTGGGCAAGGCTTTGGCGCGGGGATTGGGCTTTACCGGCGCGACCCTGCTGCTGCTGGCGCTGATCGCAACCGGTTTCAGTTTGTCCAGCGGATTGTCCTGGATGCGCTTCATGGACTGGTTGGGTGAGCGGATCGAAGCCACATTCCAGTGGGTTCGCTTCGCCTGGCAGACGCGCCAGGACAGGCGCATCGGCATGCATGCCACCAATGAACGTGTTGCCCTGGTCGAAGAAGAGAAAAAGAAACGTGTCGAGGACCACCAGCCGATACGCATCGAAATGCCGCTGATGGAAGTGGTGAAGTCGGCGCGTGCTACGGAAGAAAAACAGGTCCCGTTATTCTCGGACATGCCGGACTCACCGCTGCCGCCCTTGCATTTGCTGGATCAGGCAACACAGCAGGTCGAGGTGGTTTCCGCCGACACGCTGGAATTTACCTCGCGCCTGATCGAGCGCAAGCTGAAAGATTTTGGCGTGGAAGTCAAGGTCGTGGCAGCCTATCCCGGGCCGGTGATCACACGTTACGAGATCGAACCTGCAGTCGGTGTAAAGGGCAGCCAGATCACCAATCTGGTGAAGGACCTGGCGCGCGCATTATCGGTGGTGAGCATACGCCTGGTTGAAACGATACCCGGCAAGGCCTACATGGCGCTGGAGTTGCCCAATCCGAAACGTCAGATGGTGCACCTGTCCGAGATACTCAGTTCGAAAATATATGCCGATATGGGTTCCGCGCTGACCATTGCGATGGGCAAGGATATTTCCGGCAAGCCGGTGGTTGCCGATCTGGCCAGGATGCCACATGTCCTGGTGGCGGGCACGACCGGTTCCGGCAAATCGGTGGCGATCAACGCGATGATCCTGAGTTTGTTGTACAAGAGCACGCCGCAACAAGTACGATTGCTGCTGATCGATCCGAAGATGCTCGAACTGTCGGTGTATGAAGGCATCCCGCACCTGCTAGCGCCTGTGGTAACGGACATGCGCCAGGCCGCATCCGCTTTGAACTGGTGTGTGCAGGAAATGGACAAACGCTACAAATTGATGTCCACGCTCGGCGTGCGCAACATCGCCGGCTACAACCAGAGGGTGCATGATGCGGTGAAAGCAAAGCGGCCCCTGACCAACCCGTTCACACTGACACCGGAAAACCCCGAACCGCTCGAAGAATTGCCGTTGATCGTGGTGTTCATCGACGAACTCGCCGACCTGATGATGGTGGTCGGCAAGAAGGTCGAGGAACTGATCGCGCTCCTGGCACAGAAGGCGCGGGCTTCGGGTATTCATCTGGTGCTGGCCACACAGCGCCCTTCGGTGGACGTGATCACAGGCCTCATCAAGGCGAACGTGCCAACACGCATCGCGTTCCAGGTGTCGAGCAAGATCGACTCGCGCACCATCCTCGACCAGATGGGTGCGGAAGCGTTGCTCGGCCAGGGAGACATGCTGTATCTGCCACCCGGTACCGGCTATCCGCAACGCGTGCACGGAGCGTTCGTGTC
Source organism: Burkholderiales bacterium (assembly GCA_038241165.1). Taxonomy (GTDB): domain Bacteria; phylum Pseudomonadota; class Gammaproteobacteria; order Burkholderiales; family Gallionellaceae; genus Gallionella. The sequence goes on from JBBRFZ010000007.1 coordinate 19,881, forward strand.
CGACCAGGAAGTGCACCGCATCGCCGAATACCTCAAGTCTCAGGGCGAGCCGCAATACATCATCGACCTGGACTCGCTGGATGAATCTTCGGATGAAGGCGGCGCATCGGGGGCGAGCCTGGATGCGGAAGCCGATCCGCTGTACGACCAGGCAGTGGAGATCGTGCTGAAGAATCGCCGCGCCTCGATCTCGCTGGTGCAGCGCCATCTGCGCATCGGCTACAACCGTGCCGCGCGACTGGTCGAGCAGATGGAAGCGGCCGGACTCGTTTCGGCGATGCAGAGCAACGGCAACCGCGAAGTACTTGCGCCCGCTGGTTCTAAATAAAAGATTAGCCACAGAGAACACAGAGATCACAGAGAAATGCAAATGCGGGGGGGGGTCTCTCTGTGTGCTCTGTGTTCTCTGTGGCTGAATGTATTTTCTAGCGTGTTAAAAGCATCATGCTCGAATTGGTTTCCGAAGTAATGCAATGACTATATAAATTCAGGAAACAGAATGATCAGAATATTAACCCTGTTGTTGTTTTCCCTGCCGCTTGCCGCGCAGGCTGGCGCAATCGACAGGCTCAAGACCTTCATCGCGACCACGCATTCCGCGCGGGCGAATTTCACCCAGCAGGTGCTGGATCAGAACGGCAACCCCATCCAGAACGCGTCCGGCATCATGGAATTCCAGCGCCCCGGCAAGTTCCGCTGGACTTACCAGAAACCCTACGAGCAACTGATCGTTGGAGACGGCAGCAAATTCTGGTTATACGATGCCGATCTGAACCAGGTGACGGTCAGGAAACTGGATGCGGCGCTGGGTAGTAGTCCCGCCGCACTGCTCTCTGGCAGCAACGAGATCGAGCGCGGCTTTACGCTGACGGAAAATGGCACAAGAGACGGCCTGGAATGGCTGCAAGCCACACCCAAAGGGAAGGGGCCTGGCAACAAACAACAAGACAGCAGTTTCAACTCGATACTGATGGGCTTCAACGCGCAAGCCGATCTGGTTGTGATGGAGTTGAGCGACATGTTCGGACATAAAACAGTGCTGCGTTTCTCCGCCATGCAGCGCAACCCGAAGTTTTCGGAGCAGTTGTTCAAGTTCACCCCGCCCAAGGGTGCCGATGTATTAAGTAATTAGCGCTGTGTATTCATGAGCACCCAGAACTTGTTCGATAAAGCTCCACCAGCCGCACCGCTGGCGGAACGGTTGCGTCCCAAGCTCATCGACGAAGTGATCGGACAATCTCATTTATTGGGTCCGGGCAGGCCGCTGCGTCTGGCGTTTCAATCCGGAAAGCTGCATTCGATGATCCTGTGGGGACCGCCCGGGGTCGGCAAAACCACACTGGCACGACTGATGGCTTCGGCCTTCGATGCCGAGTTCGTGCCGCTGTCGGCGGTGCTGTCCGGCGTGAAGGACATCCGCGAAGCTATCGCGCAGGCACAATTGATGTTGCAACAGCATGGCCGCCACACCATATTGTTTGTCGACGAAGTGCACCGGTTCAACAAGTCGCAGCAGGATGCCTTCCTGCCTTTCGTCGAACAGGGTCTGGTGACCTTCATCGGAGCGACCACCGAAAACCCGTCGTTCGAAGTGAACAATGCGCTGTTGTCGCGGGCTCAGGTTTACGTGTTGCATGCGCTGTCGGCGGAGGAACTCGGCGAGTTGTTTGAACATGCAATAAAATACCTAACACCCGTTCGCCCTGAGCTTGATGGAACTACTAGCCACTCGACTAAGCCCGCAAGCGGGCAAGTCGCTGGTTATGTCGAAGGGGATAAGGGAGGCGTTTCAGCAGGCTCAGGCCAGGCTTCGACGGGCTCAGCCCGAACGGAAACTTTGCAATTTTCTGATGAAGCCAAGGAACGCATCATCGGCTACGCCGATGGCGATGCACGCCGCTTGCTGAATGCGCTGGAGCAGGTTGATACGGCGGCACGCACGGCGAAGGTCACGCAGATCACCTCGAAGTTTCTCGACAACACGCTTGCACAGAACCTGCGCCGATTCGACAAGGGCGGCGAGGCGTTCTACGACCAGATCTCCGCGCTGCACAAATCGGTGCGCGGCTCCAATCCGGATGCCGCGTTGTACTGGCTGGTGCGCATGCTCGACGGCGGGGCGGATCCGCGTTATCTGGCGCGGCGCATCGTGCGCATGGCGTGGGAAGACATCGGCCTGGCCGATCCGCGCGCGATACAACTGACGCAGGATGCCGCGATGACCTATGAGCGGCTCGGCTCTCCGGAAGGCGAGCTGGCACTGGCGCAGGCGATTCTGTACCTGGCCTGCGCGCCGAAGTCGAACGCCGGGTATGTCGCGTATAATGCCGCGCGCGCTTTCATCGCCCAGGACGGTACCCGCGAAGTGCCGCTGCATCTGCGCAACGCGCCGACCAAGTTAATGAAACAACTCGATTACGGCAAGGGTTACCGCTATGCGCACAACGAGGAAGAAGGCTACGCAGCGGGCGAAACCTATTTTCCCGATGACATGCCGGAAGTGAGTTTTTACCAGCCCACCGATCACGGACTGGAAGCGAAGATCGCCGAGAAACTGGCTCACTTGCGCGAGCTGGATGCGAAGGCAAAAAATAAAATGTAGGTTGGGTTGAGCGAAGCGATACCCAACGATGCGCAATGTTGGGTTACGCTGCGCTAACCCAACCTACGAATGCAGGATTTGAATTTGGAGTTTTCATGTTAGACATACAAACACTACGCAATGATCTGGCGAACGTCGCCGCACGCTTGGCGACACGCGGTTACGAACTGGATACCGCGAAATTTGAGCAACTGCAAGCTGAGCGGAAGAAAATTCAGACGGAAACCCAAGAGTTACAGGCGAAGCGCAACGCAATCTCAAAGCTTATTGGACAGGCCAAAGCTAGAGGTGAGGACGCCTCGGCAATCATGGAGGAGGCAGCTACGCTGGGAGATAGCCTACTTTTTCTAGAGGTCGAAGCAGGCGCTATCTTGAAGGAGATAAATGATTTTCTATCCGTTATTCCTAATACGCCCCATGCAGGCGTACCGGTCGGCAAGTCGGAGGCGGACAACGTCGAAGTGCGCAAGGTCGGCGAGATTCCGAAATTCGCCTTCGAGGTGAAAGATCACGTCAGCATCGGCGAAGATTTGGGCGGACTGGATTTCGAGACGGCGACCAAGATCGCCGGGGCGCGCTTCACCTTGCTGAAAGGCTCGCTGGCACGGCTGCATCGCGCACTCGCGCAGTTCATGCTGGATACGCATACCGAGCAGCACGGCTACACCGAAACCTATGTGCCGTATCTGGTGAATGCAGAGTCAATGCGCGGTACCGGACAGTTGCCTAAGTTTGAGGCGGATTTGTTTTGCATTCAGCAAGACAATCGTCCAAAAGGCATGGATGAAATTACAAAGTTGCTTAAGGGGAGATACCCAAAATTTTCGAACCTCAAAGCGAAAGTCTCTTTGCAACAAATTATGCGCGGCTGTGAAGATGAGGAGGATGCCAATCGTGTTTATTCGGATATTTTAAAACTTTCGCGCGGCTATTATTTGATCCCTACCGCTGAAGTTCCGCTGACCAACATCGTGCGCGACGAGATCGTGCCCCTGGAGCAACTGCCGATGAAATTCGTCGCGCACACGCCGTGCTTCCGCAGCGAGGCCGGTTCCTATGGTCGCGACACGCGCGGCATGATACGCCAGCACCAGTTCGACAAGGTGGAGCTGGTGCAGATGGTGCATCCCGATGAATCCTGTGCCGCGCTGGAACAATTGCTCGGTCATGCCGAAACGATCTTGCAGAAGCTGGGCCTGCCCTATCGCGTGATGAAACTGTGCACCGGCGATATGGGTTTCTCCGCCGCGCTGACTTACGACATCGAGGTGTGGCTGCCGGCGCAGAACACCTACCGCGAGATTTCCTCGTGCAGCAACTTCGAGGCGTTTCAGGCGAGGCGCATGCAGGCGCGTTTCCGCAACGCGCAGGGCAAGCCGGAACTACTGCACACGCTGAACGGTTCGGGCCTCGCAGTTGGCCGCACACTGGTGGCAGTTCTCGAGAACTACCAGCAAGCCGATGGTAGTGTGGTGATTCCGGAAGTGCTGCGCCCCTACATGGGTGGACTGGAGCAACTCAGACCGCAAAGCTGAAAGATGCGATCGAAGCCGGAAGTGGTTTTAACTATTTCTTTGTATGGTAGCCGCGATTGGATCTGACAGATATTGCCCGGATTTGATTTTGTCAAGGTTGGCGAAGAGCCGATCACAAGTGACTGCCGGTTTACCGTGATCAAGACTGCCGTCTCCCTGGCGGTCGTCACGTTGCTGCCGGGCGGCGTTGGGATAGCTGTTTATTTTCCCGCATACCTTGGCAAATCGGGATCAGAATACTTGGACTGGATCACGACGCGTTCAGAGCCAGCGCGAACATGCATAATAAAAATCGATACTTAGCACGGAACAAACCAGCAGTTGCGGTATCGCCTCTTTACGCAAATACCAGAAAAAATACCCTTTGCTGTGGTAGTGCTGCGCAGCTGACCAGACAGATCGAATGAGAAAGGGGAACCACAAGACGCCGACGAGGGAAATGAACACCGGATTTGAAAGATAGCCCGGCCTGTTATCAGTCGGTTTCGATACGTCGGAAATTATGTAATAAACACCGGAGAAAAAATAGGCAAAAAAAGCCGGTTCAACATAAGGAGAAATAACAGGCCACAATATGTTCAAGGCATTTGTCCCTCATTCACACATAAGTTTTATTGCAGCAACAGATTGCACCTTCTCCACCTGAACGTCAATGCCACGGTGCGTTGCAGAACGGGCAACAGGAACCGGCCATTCGGGAAAGCCAAGCGCCGGTTATGCTGTCGTCAGGCGAAAATCATTCTTTCTCTCGCGGCGAGTTTGTGTTCTCTTACGTGGCTGACTGCCCGGCATCCCACGGGTAGAGCCGGATTGGAGACCTGGACGGTAAGGGATAGCTCAGGGCAGCAAGCGTTGCATCGGCAGCGTCATCGGTGAACCGAGTTGATATGAAACCGGCGGTGCAGCTTCAGTTTGACCGGGCTCCAGACGTTTGAGCATGTCATAGTAGCTGCGAATGCTTTCCACCAGGATCACCGCCTCGCCGCCGCGCGCATAACCGTGTTTCAGCGTTTTGTAATATTTAGGCCGGTTCAGCAGCGGCATCCATCTTTTTACATCCGCCCAGCTGTCCGGGTTCAATCCGGCGCGCTGGGTGAGAATGCGCGCATCCTGCAGATGACTGTAGCCCTGATTGTAGGCGGCCAGCGCCAGCCAGGTACGGTCGGGTTCCTTGATGCGGTCCGGCAACCGATCCTTGAGCAGCTGCAGATATTTTGCGCCGGCAAGTATGCTTTCTCGCGGATCCAGACGATTGCTTACCTTCATCTGGTCGGCTGTATCACCGGTCAGCATCATCATGCCGCGCACATTGGTGTACGAGGTGGCGAGCGGATCCCACTGCGATTCCTGGTAAGAAAGCGCTGCCAGCAATCTCCAGTCGATTCCGGTAAGCGTGGCTGCTTCGTCGAAAATGCGCCGAAAACGTGGCAGGACAGTACTGATCCTGGTGATGAAGGCCGCGGCATCCATCGTGTCCAGACGGCCGCTGTGACCGTAATAGCGTTCCAGCAAACGATGCAGGGTGCCGTCTTTCTGGATGGTGTCGAAAAATATCTGCACTTGTTTGAGCAAGTCGGAATCGACATTTCCGGGGAATCCCCAGGCCAGTTTTGATGGCGGGACAATATCGAGTTCGGCGATCAGGTCGGGATGAAAGTTGCGTGCCTCTTCAAACTGAAGTTCGTTGGCAGCCGCGCAATCCAGGCTACCTTCGCCGACTTCTGCCAACAGGTCCTGGGTGGTGAGATCGTGATCCGTCAGCCATTGCAGTGAGGGCAAATTCCGCTGTGCCTCGCGCAGCGCTGCCTCATGGGCAGATCCGGCCGCGACCATCAATTTTCGGCCTTTCATATAGGCAAGATTTCGTATGCGCGGCCCGTCGCTATTGCATACCAATACTTCCCGCACACTCTGATAGGCTGGGCCGAATCGCAGCCCGGCAGGGTTGCTCTCCCTGCGCAACGGAACGGCGGCCAGATGTGCCCGGTGTTTGCGTAACGCGTCAGCGATTTCATCCTGGGGCAGCGGAATCGTTTCGAGTGTGGCATGCAATTGCTCGGCAAATAATCGTGCCAGTTCTCGCTGAAAATCCGATTCCGGCCATAGTGCCGCTTCCGGAACGATCACCATCAGCTTGCCTGTTTTCCATGACGGAATCTGTGGTTGACAGCCAACCAGCAAGAGGCAGAAGCTGATTATTATTGTTGGCGCACATCGAATGGGGCTCTGCATGTGATCATTCTGCACCAAATCGGAGGTTGCTGGTAGAATGCCCGCCTTCCGGAGAGGTGGCAGAGTGGTCGAATGTACCTGACTCGAAATCAGGCGTACGGTAACCCCGTACCGAGGGTTCGAATCCCTCCCTCTCCGCCAACGCCTGGCAAATACGCCACTTACGTGGCGTTTGGTTTTTATACCCATCATATAACCCATCAATCGGTAAACTGCCTTTGCTTGGTCTTCCAAGATAACCGTCTGGGTGCTGATGCACACTGAACATTGACTGATGCGCACTTGACAGACACTTAAATTTTTATATTTGGGTTGTTGCCAGCCATGATTGGTCACACGCATTTATGTGTCAAAAAGAGACCACCAGTTTCGCCCCCTGATGGGTGGGCCGAGGGGCTAAACCCTGCGACCATACAAAAGACAATTGCAAATTCGCTGCCGACAGGCTGGAGGAAGACCCGCCCTCATTCGCGGGCTGACCTTGCCTTCCAGGCCACCATCCACACCCCATGTAGGCTGAAATGAATAAACTCCCATTTTTCGTTCCGTCGAGCACATTTTAAAGAATCTACTGTCGCAGAGGAGCTTATCTTCTCTCAGATATACAACTTCCCAAACTTATGTATAGCTCCTGCATTTCAGGTTTTAGTTACAACACAAATACGTTGTATACGCCAATTGCACTGACGGGCTTTGGTGGATAGAATCCCAGTTTGCGCTTACGGATTAGTTTTTCTGATTAACCTAAATCACAGTCTGGCCAGTTTTTGCCAAGCACCATATCCGCATACTGCGGCACCAGGAAAATAGCAATGCTATGGATCGTCTTCAGCGCATTTATCAGTTGCATCGTCTCATTGCTTCCAGGCGGCAGCCTATCTCGCATTTAATCCTTGAGGAAAAACTCGAATGCTCGCGCGCCACGGTCAACCGCATCATCGAAGAGCTACGCCTGCATTTCAACGCACCGCTGAAATATGACCGCGAACACAACGGCTACTACTACGACCCGGAAGAAGATGAAACCTTCGAGCTGCCCGGTGTCTGGTTTAACGCCGCAGAACTTTATGCCCTGCTCACCACGCAACAATTACTTGAACAAGCCCAACCCGGCTTGCTGGATAGCCACCTCAAGCCATTAAAAGGCCGGCTCGAAAAAATTCTCGCTTCCGAACACTTGGGCAGCGGCGAAATCATCAAGCGCGTGCGCATCCTGCGCATGGCCGGACGCAATACTTCCAGCGAACACTTCCAAACCGTGGCGGCCGCACTGCTGCAAAGAAAACGCATCACCATTCGTTATCACAGTCGCGGTGTTGATGTAGAAACACAACGCGAAGTCTCACCGCAGCGCCTCACCCACTATCGCGACAACTGGTACCTGGACGCATGGTGTCACCAGCGCAACGGCCTGCGCAGCTTTGCCGTGGATCGCCTGCGCGAAGCGAAAACACTGGAGACGCGCGCCAAGGACATCACCGAAAAAAAACTGGATGCGCACTTCGCCTCCAGCTACGGTGTCTTTGCCGGCAAGCCAAAACACACCGCCATCCTGCGCTTCACCCCGGAACGCGCCCGCTGGGTGGCAGAAGAACAATGGCATCCGCAACAACAAAGCCGCATCCTTGATGACGGCAGTTACGAATTGCACATCCCCTATTCCGACCCGCGCGAACTGGTGATGGACATACTCAAGCATGGCGTGGAAGTCGAAGTGATTGCGCCTGAAGAATTGCTCAGCAAAGTAGCTGAACAGTTGCGTCGGGGTGCGGAACAATATTTGAAACGAAAGGTGAAAGAATGAAACCGGGACGAAACGATCCCTGCCCTTGCGGCAGCGGGAAAAAATACAAGCAGTGCTGCCTGAAAACGGAACAAACGCAGCCGGAAGATGAATTTCTGTGGCGCAGGATACGCCGCGCAATCGAAGGATCGCCCATGCAGATGCTCGATTTCAGCAGCAGCCATTTTGGACGCGGGGCGTTGCAGGAAGCGTGGGATGACTTCATGCCATGGAAAGATGAAGAATTCGCCATAGATACGCCGCACATGCCTATATTCATGCCGTGGTTTTTTTACGACTGGCGACCCGATCCCGGCAACACCACAGTGAAGCGCGAGGCGCTGGATGGACGCCCGCTGGGGCAGGCGTATCTGGACAAGAAAGGTCGCCAGCTCGATCCTTTACACATCCGCTACATCGAACAATGCTGCGCTGCGCCGTTCAGCTTTTACGATGCCGTATCCGTCCGCCCCGGTGAGGGATTCATCCTGCGCGACATTTTTACCGGAGAAGAAATCAACATCACAGAACACTCGGCCTCGCGCCATTTGCAGGAAGGAGACATCCTGTTTGCCAAAATAGTGAAAATTGACCAGGTGTCCATGCTGGAAGCCTGCGCACCGGTGATGTTCCCGCCCATGGAAAAAAGCGCCATCCTGAAGCTGCGCAAAAAGATGGAACGCCGCAACAAGACGCTGACAGCGGAAGTGCTCAGGGAATATCTGTATGACATGCTGGACATATACCACGACATCACAGACCGCCTGCTCAACCCGCCCATGCCGCAACTGCAAAACACCGACGGCGATCCCTTGCTACCCCACCGTCTCGTCTATGAAATCGAATCCCCACGCGCGGTCTTTAAAGCGCTCAAACCACTGTGCCTGATGATGACCGAAGAAGTCTTGCTTGAGGAAGCTGAATTCGACACAAAAGATGAATTGCTCAAAATAGAGTTACCTTGGCAGAAACGCGGCAACAAACATAATAAATCGTGGGACAACACCATTCTCGGGCACATCAAAATTGATGGGCAAGGAATGAACATCGAAGTCAACTCCGAAAACCGCGCGCAGAAAATCCGCGCCCTCATCGAAGAAATGTTGCCAGGGGCGCGCTATAAAACCACCGTGATCGAATCGCTGCAAGCCATGCTGGCACAGGCGAAAGAAGAAGGTGAAACGGCAGCCTCCCGGCAGCGCCAAAAAGAACAGGACGAATTGAATAGCAGACCGGAAGTCCGGGCGGAATTAGCCGAATACCTGCGCCAGCACTACAGCACCTGGCCGGAAGAAAAACTCCCTGCCCTCAACGGCAAAACCCCGCTGCAAGCCATCAAGACTCGCGATGGCCGCGAAATGGTCGAGGCGCTGCTCACGGATTTTGAGCGAAGGGGCAAACACACCAGCCCGCCGCTCGACCCCGCCATTATTGCCGAATTGCGCGAGCGGCTGGGGTTGCAGTGATTCAAACACTGTTTCAAAAACAATGTTTCGCCCATCAAGAAAGCATACCCACAAACAGGAAACCATGATGAACGATCTGATGCCCTTGCCAACCTACTCAGAGGAAGAACTCGCCGAACTCAGCCCGGCGAAATTGACCGACCTCATCATCGAAGATGAAGACCGCGTGCCGCGCAACGCCATAGACGAATGCGCCCGGCGCGGCGAAGCCATGACGGAATACTTGCAGCAGTTGCATGAAGACGATTTTCTCTGGTCGCCCGATGAAGAGCTTGATAACGATGGCGTGTGGTGGCTGCGGCTACACGCCGTGATGATACTGGGCTTGATCCCGAGCGAACGCGCCGGGTTGCTGCTGGTGGAACTCATGCGCCGCATGTCGCTGGAAGAAGACGACAACTTGCAGGACTGGCTTGCCGGTTACTGGCCTGCCCTGTTCCGGAGCAAGCCGGAAAGCGTGCGGCACGCACTGCGCGAATTGTCTGAGGACCGCAAACTGGACTGGTACATCCGCACCAATGCTATTGAAGCCGTGGTCGCCAGTGCGTCATGTCATGGTGGTGAAACCTTTAATCATGCGCTGGCATGGCTGGCAGAAATTGTCGCCAGTGAAGATGAAGAATGGATTCTGCGCCTGACAGCGGGCAACACGCTGCTGGATTTCGCGCGCCCTGAATACAGGCTGTTGTTGGAAGAAATGGCAAAAAGGCAAGGCTTCTTGGGCGTGCATTTTTCCATGGACGACGTGCAGCAAACCTACGCCGACCTGCTTCAGCAGCCGGAATGGGAACGTGAATACTTCAAGAATCCGTGGCAGTTTTATGAACCGGATGAAATTGCCCAACGCCAGATACGCTGGCAGGAAGAAGATATAAAGGCCAGCCAGCGTAACCTGACTGAAAATGAGGACGACTTCGATGAATCCGATTTCCCTGATTTCGACTTCCCCGACTTCGACGAATCAGAACCCTACATCCGCCCCGAACCCAGAATTGGCCGCAACGACCCCTGCCCCTGCGGCAGCGGCAAGAAATACAAAAAATGCTGCTTGGCGAAGGAATGATCATTCCCTCTCCCGCGAGCGGGAGAGGGCTAGGGATAACCAGCCACTTAGCGTAAGTTTCATTGCACCTAGTGTCACGTCACGCGTGATATGTCGTATTACGTTCCTGCGTGGTGGTTTTTCATAAACACTCTGCTAAACGTCAATAATTTCTGGGGCAATGTAGGTTGGGCTGAGCTTGCGAAGCCCAACAGAATGCTGCAAACCGTTGGGCTTCACTACGTTCAGCGCCAACCTACAACGTGGCACAAAGCACCAATATGCAAACGAATCTACCAGTCATTTGATGCGTGACACGACACTAGTGGAATGGCTAGTAGTTTTATCAGAGGGGCGCAAAAATCCAGAAAAACGTTTTCGAGAGGCTCATCTTATGAGCCTCCCACGGGTATACACTCCCTGGCAAGTGAAAAACCAAGAACAAAAAAGCCAAACATGACAAAGCAACAAGCGGATACGATTTTCAACTACTGGGGCAAGGCCGACGATAAATATCTGGCCGAACCCAAGTGGCATCCGTTGGTTTATCACTCCCTGGATGTCGCAGCAGTGGGTGTAACCTATCTCGAACAATCATCATTACTCGACGTTTGTTGTGACCTCCTTGGCCGCTCTAAACAGGCTTTCTTGTCATGGTCGGCTTTTTTGATCGCGCTGCATGACCTCGGCAAGTTTAGCGAAGCGTTTCAAGCGCAACGCCCCGCTTTAATGCTGCTGTTGCAGCAGCGCGAACCGAACCCGACAAAAATATACAGCGAACGCCACGACTCGCTTGGATTCTGGTTGTGGGAGGAATATTTGATTGATGAGGTACTGCAAAAAATCGGCATCGACGCTTCTCGTAGCAGCCAGCGCGCGCTCAAACATTGGCTACTGGCGGTAACCGGGCATCATGGTGTACCGCCCAAACCCAGTGGCTATGCTGACAACTTCTTTCGCAGGGAAGACAAGGAAACAGCCGCAGATTTTGTAATCACGATGGCGGAATTGTTGCTTACGAAGGAAGCGCAGGATATTCCATCCAGTCCCAACTTTAAAATCGCAAGTGAAATGATGTCCTGGTGGTTTGCGGGCGTGACTGTGCTGGCCGACTGGCTAGGCTCGAATACTCAATTCTTCCCCTATAAAAATCCGGCCATGGAATTGGGAGAATACTGGGGCTATGCACAAGCTCAAGCAAATCATGCAATAGCCCAATCAGGCTTACTCAAAACAAGTATTGAGCAAGGCCGCACCCTCAAGGAATTATTTCCGAAAATCCAGCATGCCACCCCATTGCAGCAATGGGCCATGACTGTGGATATTCCGCAAGCCGCACAAATCTATTTGCTGGAGGATGTGACAGGCGCGGGCAAAACCGAAGCCGCGATGATGTTGGCCTACCGTCTGATGGAACAAGATTTGGCAGAAGGATTTTTCATCGGCCTGCCGACGATGGCAACAGCCAATGCCATGTACAAACGCGTGGCAGATGTTTACCAAAAGCTGTTTGCGGGCGATGCCAATTTGGTACTGGCGCACGGCCATAAAAAACTGGTGGAAGAATTTGCAGCTTCGATCTTGCCGCCTACCGTCCCCGAACATGACAAGGCACAAAAAGACGAAACCGCTTCCGCGCGTTGCAGCGCCTGGTTGGCCGACCACAGCAAACGTGCTTTGCTGGCCTCAGCCGGAATCGGCACGATAGACCAAGCATTATTGGCCGTATTGCACAGCAAACATCAATCGCTACGTTTATTGGGTTTGTTCAACAAGGTACTGATCGTCGATGAGGTTCACGCTTGCGATGCCTATATGCAGGGCGTGCTGGAAGTATTGCTGGAATTTCATGCGCGCACCGGTGGCCCGGTGATATTGCTGTCCGCCACTTTACCGGGCCGCATGAAACAAGCTTTGCTCAATGCCTATGCAAAAGGCCGCAATCAAGCACACGCCCCCGAGCTTCGTTCAGCGGCTTACCCGCTGGCGACACGCTGGCATGATGGACAAACTGATTTACTTGAAAACAAGCTGGGGTCCCGAGCCAGTGTTTCACGCACAGTGCAAGTGCATTACGAAGCCGATGAGGAAAAGGTTTTTGCGCACATCGTTGAGGCATTGCAACAAGGCCGGTGCGTGGGCTGGATACGCAACACCGTCGCTGACGCGATGGCTGCATACCAGCGTTTATCAAAAACCATTCCCCTCGAAAACATCACGCTGTTTCATGCCCGTTTTGCCTTGCGCGACAGGCTGGATAAGGAGGAACAGGTATTAAACCTATTTGGCGAAAGCAGCCAGCAGCAGGAGCGGCAAGGGCGCTTGATGATTGCCACCCAGGTCGCGGAACAATCGCTGGATGTAGATTTCGACGTGCTTATTACCGACCTCGCACCGATAGATCGCGTGCTGCAACGGGCCGGGCGCTTGCAGCGCCATGTGCGCGACGCACAAGGTAATCGTTTGCATGAAACCGGAGCCAAAGACCAGCGCCCGGCACCCTGCCTATGGGTATACGCACCCGCATGGACAGCAACCCCCAAAGCCGACTGGTACGCAGCCGTATTCAAAAAAGCCCAGTATGTTTATGGTCATCACGGGCAGCTGTGGCTGACAGCGAAGGCGTTGCAGAACGGCAGCTTCACCATGCCGGGCGATGCCAGAGACTTGATCGAATCCGTGTTTTCAGGAACAGAAACACTGCCTGAAACCCTTGCCAAAAACGCCGTAAAAAGTGAAGGGCAGGAAATGTCCGAAGCCAGCCTGGCGCAGATGAACACGCTGAAAATTGACGGCGGCTACCAGCGCGGCGAGATCGGCGACTGGTGGGGTGAATCCAGAACCCCCTCGCGCCTGGGTGAAGAAACCACGGAAGTCATGTTGGCAAAGTGGGTTGATGGAGACTTGCAGCGATGGGCTGAAGGCGTGTGGACGTACAGCATGGTAAAAGTGGCGACACGATTGCTGTCCAGCGTTGAGGTACCTTCGGAGACTTTGCAAAAAGCGGCTTATGTACGCACACAACAAACCTTGCCCAATCAGGGCAAATGGTGCGTATTGCTGCCTTTGGCGCAAAGAGCGGATGGCGTGTGGCAAGGTCAGGCGTGGACTGCGGGTAACGATAAAACCGGGAAAAAGCCAGAACTGTTGACTTGGCTTTACGATGCGGATTTTGGATTACGAATGAAAGAGTCCGATGCGAATAACTTCTCATCGGACTGAGCCCCACGGATATGGGGAACATACATCTACATGAACATAAAACAATTTGGCTCATGGTTCATCCCCATGAAGGGGAACTGTGATTTACAGATCAGTTTTTTGGAGGAACTGAAATAGCTATGAATCAACAGATTTGGAGGCCTGCCTCACCAATAGCTATCATTAAATCTGGAAATCAGTTTCATTATTGCATAATTTTCTAAGTGAGCAAAATTGTTTTACTTGTTATTTATGCGCAAAGCTTCTATTATGTTTACAGCTTCTACTAAGCTTAAGGCTTCTACTATGCATCGAAGGGATAATAAGTTGAATCTACTAAAAGAACTCTGGCTACCTATCCGCCGCCGTACTGGAGCAGTGGGCTGGATCACACCCCACCAAATTAGCGAGCCGGATATTGTCGCGTTTGCCGCCAACCGTCCTGACTTCAACGGCGCGTTGGCACAAATGATGATTGGCCTGTTGCAAACAACCACCCCAGTTAACAACGAAGATAACTGGGAAGTGTTGCTGGTCACTCCGCCAACCGCCGAAGAGCTACAAAAATGGTTTGCGCCTGTGGCCGAAGCATTCGTGCTGGATGGTGATGGCGCGCGGTTTATGCAGGATTTCAGCCTGACCGCTACCGACGGGGCGCAATGCTCGATTGATGCCTTATTGATTGATGCTGCGGGCGGTTCGGCGATTGACAAGAACACCGACCATTTCGTCAAGCGCGACACCATCACAGCGATGTGCCCGCACTGTGTCGCGACGGCATTGCTCACCTTGCAAACCAATGCTCCGGCTGGCGGTGCGGGCCATCGCACCAGCTTGCGCGGCGGCGGGCCGCTGACGACGCTGCTGGTTGCCACCCCCTCTCGCAGTCTGTGGCAGGATTTGTGGCTCAACGTCAAACCGCAACAGGCATTCTTGCAACAAGGCGGTGACGCACAGAAAACGGCGAAGCACTTCACTTTCCCCTGGCTCGCCGACATCAGCCAGATTCAGCCCGCAGGTCGCGACACCCAGCCGCTGCAAGTGCATCCGCATCATGTTTTCTGGGCGATGCCGCGCCGCATTCGGGTTGATTTTGATGATGCGCAAAGCGGGCAATGCGATGTCTGCAAGCGCGACTCGACACAATTGCTGCATCGCTACGTCACCAAACCGCAAGGTCTGAATTACAAAGGCGTGTGGCGGCATCCGTTCTCACCTTATTACGAAATAAAGGAAGACTGGTTGCCAGTGCATCCGCAGCCGGGCGGATTCAGCTACAAGAATTGGCTGGCATGGGTATTGGGAGTTAAGCAAGGAAAAAAATCGGTTCAAGCTGCCGGCATCGTCGATTATTTCCTGCAAGAGCGCAAAAAATACCAGGCTTCAGGTCAGTTCAGGCTATGGGTGTTCGGCTATGACATGGACAACATGAAGCCCCGTTGCTGGTATGAGACCACCTACCCGCTCTATGGCCTGATTGACATGAAGCGCGCCACACAAACCCAAGTTCAGAATTTTGTTGCCGACAGAATTGAAGCCTCGGAACAGGCTGTTTTCTATTTGCGCCAAGCCGTCAAACAAGCTTGGTTTGGCGAAAGCGACATGCGCGGCGATTTGAGTTTTGTCGATAAAGTGTTCTGGGACAGCACGGAAACCGATTTTTACCGGCAGTTGCAAGACTTGATTAAACAGGCGCGTAGTGAGTCCGGTATCGACATGGATGATGCCAACTTCATCATCACACTGGGCGAAACATGGCTCAAGGTTTTGACCAGAAGCGCAACCAAGCTATTTGATGAGGATATTGTCGGCGCGGGTGCCATCGGCCAGCAAGACCCGCGCCGCATTGCTGAAGCCTACAACCACCTGCAATGGAACTTGAAGGGCGATGCGATCAAGAAAATCCTGCGTTTGTCCGTGTCCGAAAAGAAAAGCAAGAAATCAAAACCAACCGCCGCAGCATCAGCTCAAACATCGTTATAGGGGGTCGAATAATGGAAAAAAAATTCAGCTTTTCAGCAGAAACTCATTCTGGAAAGACATTGCACCAGTGGTGGCTCGGACTGGATGAAGACCGCGCCAGCCGTGCCGTGTTGCGACGTTGCGCGACGATTCATGAAGTGGCGTTAAGCGATGCTTATCAGCGCTTCTACCGTTACATGCTGGCCTGCAATGCCTGGCCTGCTGACGCGTCAAACTGGCAGAACGATAAGCTGGCTGCGATTGCCGGTTTGTTGGCGCTGGTCAAAACCGAAGACGCGCAACGCCTGCCGATCAAAATGTCCGAATTGTCCGGTGACAGGCCGCTGGTGTCCGAGCTGCGCTTCCGTAACTTGCTGAAAATCGAATCCGCCGATGATTTATTCGTCAGCCTGCGCCGCACATTACCGCTGATAGACAGCAAAGCGAATATTTACCAGTTGGCTAACGATGTCTATTACTGGGGCGACAAAACCCGGAAAGAATGGGCCTACAGCTATCGCTGGCCAACCAAACAATCCGCCTGATAGACCGAGCAACCCTTTTACCCAAATCACTCAAGGAGAAAACCATGTCCCGTTTCGTTCAACTGCATGTTCTGACCAGCTACCCACCATCCAACCTGAATCGCGACGATACCGGTCGCCCCAAAACGGCGGTGATCGGCGATTGCACCCGTCTGCGTATTTCTTCGCAAAGCCTGAAACGGGCCTGGCGCACTTCCGATATTTTTGAAAGTGCGCTGAAAGGACACATTGGCACACGCACCAAGGAAAAAGGCATCAGCATTTATAAATCGCTCACTCAGCAAGGTGTCGGGGAGAAAAATGCACGCGAATGGGCAAAAGCAATTGCCAGCCAGTTTGGCAAATTGAAGTCCGATAAAAAAACAGAAAAAAATGAAGACTTGCACGTCGAACAATTGGTGCATTTCAGCCCAGAAGAAGAAAAAGCAATCGACGATCTGGTGAGCCAATTGGTGACATCAAGCGTTGCGCCGACGGAAGACGATTTGAAGTTGCTGCGCAAGCAGCACAGCGCAGCGGACATTGCGATGTTTGGCCGGATGCTGGCATCTTCCCCCGCCTTCAATACCGAAGCCGCCGTTCAGGTCGCCCATGCGATTACCGTGCATAAGGCGGCCGTCGAGGACGACTATTTCACTGCCGTCGATGATCTCAATAACGGCGAAGAAGATAGCGGCGCAGCACACATCGGTGAGCTGGGTTTCGGTGCAGGCGTGTTTTATTTATATATCTGCATTGACCGCGAACTGTTGCAGAAGAATCTGGGTGGCGATGCCGAATTGACCCAAGCGGCACTGAATGCATTCGTGCAGGCAGTCACCAAGGTTTCCCCCACTGGCAAACAAAACAGTTTTGCCTCGCGCGCCTATGCGGGTTTTGTCCTCGCCGAGAAAGGCGATCAGCAGCCGCGTAGTCTGGCGCAAGCGTTTCTCAAGCCAGTTAAGCCCAACGCGGAAAGAGGCGAAGATACCCTGACCCGCGCCATCAAGGAATTAAGCACCCGGCGCGAGCATTTCAACAAGGTGTATGGCGATTGCTCCGATAGCAGTGCATATTTCAATGTGGAAACAGGCGAAGGCAGCCTGAACGACATTGCCAGCTTTATCGCCGGATAGCTGCGATGGATACCTTGATATTCCAATTGCAGGCTACCTTGTCCTCGTGGGGGGACGTTGCCGTAGGCGAGTATCGCCCCAGTGCAGAATACCCGAGCCAGTCCGCCATTCACGGCCTGCTGGGTGCGGCCTTGGGCATTGAACGCGATGACAATGACGCGCAAGCAGCTCTACGCAATGCTTTTCGTCTGGCTGTCGGCGTACTGAGTCAGGGGCGATTGTTGCGCGACTACCATACCGCGCAAGTACCCAGCCGTAGCGACCTGAAAAAACGGCCACACGCGACACGGCGGGATGAGTTGTCATTGCCTAAACAAGACCTCAATACCATTTTGTCGAGCCGTGATTATCGGCAGGATGCTGCTGCACTGGTGGCGATACAGGCACAGAAGAATGCGCCTTATTCGTTGGAGCAATTAGCCGATGCTTTAAAAAATCCAAAGTTTGTTCTGTATTTGGGGCGAAAGTCTTGCCCGCTTGATGAGCCGCTGCATCCTCGTGTCATCAACGCAGATACCATCAGCGACGCATTCACTGATTACCAGAAACAACTTGGCGAACTGTGGACACAGCGATTACCCAAACATGATGAGAAAACTATCAGGACGGTGCAAAAAATTGCCTGGGGAGACGATTTCGGCAGCGATGATTTGCCGGTAATCGGTGTGAAACGCGACTTGAGTATCACCCGCAAGGATCAGGTAATAACCCGCCAAGGCTGGCAATTCGCGGATCGAAGCGAACATATCGCTTTGTTAGTGAAAGGATAATCGTTATGTACTTTAGTGTAATCACCCCGAAAGAAAGCTTGCTGCGACAAGCCGCGCATGAACTCGCGCAAACCTCTTATGCCGAGCACCAATGGCTGTGGAAATTTTTTCCAGCCGACAAGGAGCAATCGCGCGACTTTATTTTTCGTCGCCACGAGATCGGGGAAATACCGCGTTTTTACTTGATATCACAACGTCAACCCAAAGCGTTTAGCGAGGCATGGCAGCTTCAGAGTCGCGTTTATGACCCGCAATTGCAAGAAGGCCAGCGCCTGTCATTTCAGCTTCATGCCAATCCGGTAATCAGCAAAAAAAATGAAGCAGGAAAATCGCAACGCCATGATGTCGTGATGCAAGCAAAAAAACAATTGCTGACAGAATACGGCTTCAGCAAAGAAGCAAAATGGGCCGACTGGAAAGACGAAAGCAGCAAGCCCTTGCTGTACGAATTGGTACAAAAATACTGTGCAGTATGGCTTGATGGCGTGGCAGAAAGAAATGGTTTTGAAATAGCGCGGACTACTGATGATGCGCCACAGCTGCAAATCGATTCGTACGGACAAGACAAAGCAAGCAAACGTAATCATGACATTTGTTTCAGCGCTGTGGATTTTTCTGGCGAATTGCAAGTAACC